>JAEWAH010000037.1 GCA_023391725.1 Bacillota bacterium
TCCGTCGCTGCGCTAGGCCGGTGTTTCGCAGTTCCGCTGCGCTCCACTGCTTCAGGCTCGCTGTGCTCGCCCTCCTGCGTCCTCGTTATCCCTCAGCGGCGCGCCGAGGGCGTCGCGGCTACGCACCTCATCCGGCGCTACGCGCCACCTTCCCCTAAAGGGGAAGGCAAGTCTCGAAACTAAATCACCGTTTGCTTCGTTAATGTCTGTAACGGGCATGTCAGCCTTTGCGCAAGTCACCGAACCGGCGGGGGATTTTGAGGCTGTGCGATCATTCCCTGCAGCAGCAGGTCAAAGAACTGCCTTGCCTGTTCCCGGAAATCAAAATTGGGGTAACGTATGCACCATTCATACGTCAGCCCCCGCAGGGCCAGTACGCAATGACGGGCGAGGATGTCGGCGTTCAGATCGGCGCGAAATTCCCCTTGCTTGATCCCCTTTGTGATGACCTGGCGGAAGGTACCATAGACGCCCCGGCTGTAGTTGGATATGCTGTCGGTATCTACTGTTTTGGAAAGCTGCGTGGAATAGACAAGACGCATCATGTCATAGCCGATGGCGATGCTGATAGTCTCCGCGATCTTATCGATCAGCGCGAAGAAGACGTCTGTCGCCTTCGCATTTTCGGGAAAAGCATCAATCTGTGCATGGTAATCGATATCCAGTTTCCCCACATGCTCGGCGGCCAGCGCGGTAATCAGCGCATCCTTGGAGGCGAAGTAGATATAGAAAGTCCCCTTGGCCACGCCCGCCTTCTCCACGATGGCGTCTACGCTGACGTTCTCCAGGCCATGCTGGCCAAAAAGCTCCCAGCCGGCTTCGTAGATCTTCTTCTTGGTGATATCGGACCGGGGAATTTTGTTGGATTCGCTGCTGCGTTTCATTTTGCGCTTTCATCCTTTTTGCATAATATCTCCGCCGGGTCTCATGATGGAGGCATCCCGGCGCTTTTGAGCATCATCCATACGGTTTATCCCTTATGGTTTTGTAATTTTATTTACAACAAATATTGACAAACGGCTGCCAGTATCATAAAATGACCGTAGTCATATTTGTCGATTTATGCAAAATCCTGCCGGGGCGCGGTGGACTGGTCCTGCTTCTGTGGCTGCTTTAGGCTTAGGATCTGCCGCATAGGATGATGCAAAATCATGCCATATCATACCACGGAGGCGTAAGGAGAGCAACAGATAAGATGCACGATCTCTGCTGAGAGGTCATATATATTGCCTCATATATGACTGCGGTCATATTGTAATAGACGCAACAATCTTTTTATTACATGCAAATTGGAGGGAACATATCTATGCTAAAGAAGCTTCTGGCCATCTTCCTGCCCATTTTGTTGATAGCCGTCCTTTTGCCGGTATGGACGCTGGCGGTGGGGCCGCAGGTGGAAGTAACTCTGACCGGGCATGCTGCGGGTAACCTTGCGGCGGAAATCGATGCCTATATGACCGCCCACGATATCGGGGCTTACAGCGATATCGGTACGCTGCGCGTGCAGGGCGGTACGCTTAACAATGCGGACCGGGCTTCCCTGTACACCTGTGGGATCAATCTAACGCTGAAGCAGCTCGACCTGGGAGGGGTAAGCCTTGATTACATGGCCCCGGCGGTGGATGGATATCCTGCGGCCGCTGCGGCCGGTCAGCTTCCGGCCGGGGCGTTCAGCGGCTGGCCGGTGCTTTCGTCCGTCGTATTGCCGGGCGGCTTGGACAGGATCGATTCCGGGGCGTTTGAAAATTGCCCGGCGCTGTCAGCCGTGCATCTTCCCGACAGTCTTACATATCTGGAAGATAGCATTTTTTCCGGCTGCGCGCAGGTAGCGGGAATTCATGTGTCCTCCAATACACCGCCGGAGGCGGTGGTGGAGGAAGGCGCGTTCGCGGGCATTGCGCCCGGTGCCCAGCTGGTCATGGATGGCGTAGGCATAAACAACTATGCGCGCCTTGCTTGGGACCAGGCCGACGGCACGGTTAACAAAGCCTGGTATACACTTAAATTCACCGTTGACCCGCTGACGCTGCAATTTGAAGCAAAGCGCCTTTCGGATGCGGAGGCGACGGTGCGCATCAAGTGCACCGGCATCGGCTCCTCGTTCTATTACGCCTTTGTAAAAGCGGGCGACCCGGCGCCCACGCTGGACACTTCGGGGGACGGCACGGCGTTCACGCCAGCCGCAGCCCCGCTCTATCCCCAATACACCCTGAACCCCACGGACTTGCAGGCGGGGGCCTGCAAGCTCTACATCATTGCCAAAGACGTATGGGGCGATCTCACCACGCAGTATAGTGTGGATGTAGAGGCTTATATCGTACCCATTGACATTGTGATCTCCCCTCATACAAGGGTCCACACCTCCAGCTCGCTGAGGCAGGAGATCTTGGCGGCGCTCAGTACAGCCGGTATTCCAGGGCGGACCGACAAGATCAGGAGCGTTACGGTATCGAGCGCCGCGCTCAATTGTTATGACCAGTGGTTCGTACGCGATGAGGCTTCCAAGTGGCCCATCCGCTCGTGGGATTTTTATGGCACGGCGTTTGAGTACGATACCTGGCTCGATAACAGAATAATCAACTGCTTCGCATCCTCTCCCTATTTGGAGAGCATTGTTCTGCCGTCCAGCATAACAAATATTGCAAGCAAGGTATTTTTCAACTGCTATTCCCTCAAGGATCTGACGCTTACTTCGCTTAACTCTCCGACGGTAGCGGGAAACGCGTTTTCGGCGGATACGCCGGGGAACATCGCTTCCGGGCGTACGGTGCATGTGCCTTATGGGAGGGAGGCCGCCTACCGCGCAGCGCCGGACGGCAACACGACTGATGATTTCTGGTATGGGTTTGAGATCGCCGGATCGCAGCCCTACACTGTGACAAGCCTCTCCATCTCGCCGGTGACTGCGGCGCTGCTCAATGGCGACAGCTATTTCTTTGCCGTAACCTTAAGCGGCACAAACTACCCCACGCAAGAGACGGCATGGACCGTTACGGGGAACTTAAGCCCCGGTACAACCGTCAATAGCGGCGGCTGGCTGAACGTGGCGGGGGATGAGCCGTCCGGCACGCTGACAGTCACCGCGACATCTGTTGCCGACAATACCAAATCCGCCTTGGCGCAAGTTACGGTGACCCATGTGGACCCCTTTGACGTGACCATCTCCCCCCACGTGGCGGGCCAATTGCAAAATGAAATTTCACAGGCGCTGGCCGCCGCGGGCGTTCCCGGGAGAACCGACAGGATCCGAAGCATTACGGTGTCCGGCGGCGTAGTGGACGCATCGGATCAATATTTTATTTACAGTGCAGCGTACGACTGGCCCGTCACAGCATGGGATTTTTCTGGCACGACGTTTGAGCTGTATACACTGGGCGATAACAGGCTGCTGGAGGGGCTGTTCTGGGGGGCTAGCCTGCAAAGCATCATTTTGCCGGGCAGCGTGGCCGCCCTTCCCTCACAAGTGTTTTTTTACTGCACATCGCTGGGCGAACTGACCCTGCTTAGCGCAACGCCACCCGCTATTCTTGACGTCGATGCCTTTTCCGGCATGAAAGCCCAGCGCCAGGTGCGTGTGCCACCCCTGAGCGTGGCCGCATACAAAGCCGTTAACGACGGCAATACGATCGATAACAAGTGGTATGGGTTTGACATTGTTGCGCTGCCCACGACCGTGACCGAGGTTTTGGTAACACCGGCAGCGGACACGGTGAGGCAGGGTGAAGCGCTTGCCTTCACCGCCGCGTTAAGCGGCACGCCGCACACCCCTGTGCAGGATGTTATATGGAGCGTCTCCGGCGCGCAGAAGCCAGGCACAGCCATCGGCGCCGACGGCGTTTTGACCACGGCCAGGGATGAACCGGCGGGAACGCTGACCGTTACGGCGACCTCGGCCTACGATACCAGCAAATCCGGCACGGCGACAGTTACGGTGGCCTATATCGAGCCTGTTAACGTCGTCATCAGCACCCACGAAGCAGGCATGCTGGAAGGCGAGATTGCGGCCGCGCTTGCGGATGCCGGAATCCCCGGGAGAACCGACAAGATCCGCAGCGTTACGGTATCCGGCGGTGCGATAGATCAGGCGGATCAGAATTTCATATATAACTTGGCAGACAAAGGATCCATCGCCGCGCTTGACCTGTCCGGCACGGCATTTGATTACGATACGCCAGGAGATAACAAGGCGCGTGGCGGGTTGTTCAGGGGATATGAAAGCATGGAAAGCATCCTTTTGCCCCATGCGCTTGCTTCCGTTTCTGCCCAGATGTTCGAAGACTGCCACCAGCTTGGGTCCATCTTGCTGCCTGCGGGCGTTGAAAGTATCGGGGGAGGAGCGTTCTATAACTGTTATGACCTGGGCGATCTGACGATCATGTCGTCCGTGTCTCCCAGCGTAGGCGACAATGCCTTCTCGGCGGGCACGCCGGGGAATATCGTCTCTGGCCGTCAGGTACATGTACTGCCTACCAGCATGGCTGCATACAAAGCCGCTGACGATGGCGACACCAGCGACAACAAGTGGTATGGCTTTGACATCGCCGCGCTGCCCACCAATGTGACCGAAGTTGCAGTAACGCCAGAGATTGCCGAAGTGATGCAGGGCAAAGAGCAGGCCTTTACCGCAACCGTCAGCGGCACGCCATACACCCCGCTGCAGGATGTTATCTGGAGCGTTTCAGGAAATGATCTGCCAGGTACGGCCATTGGCGCCGACGGTATTTTGACCGTGGATTTTGATGAAACGGCAACGGCGCTTACCGTTACGGCATCGTCGGCGTCCGACTCCAGCGTGACCGGCACGGCGACGGTCACGGTGACCCTGGCTCCGCCTATCGTGACAAGCGTTTCCATAACTCCCGCCACTGCCGGTGCATGGAAGGGCCACTCCCGGACATTTACCGCCGCCGTGATCGGTTTGCACGGTCCCTCCCAGGCGGTGACCGGGGGCGTTGCAGGCAGCACCAATCCGAGTACGGTCATTAGCTCCGACGGCGTATTGGCCGTGGCTGCCGACGAATCGGCGGAAACTCTTACAATTACGGCGACTTCGGATTATGATCCAAGCAAGTCCGGCACGGCGACAGTCACGGTGACAGAGGCGCCCACCGTGACTGATGTAGCCGTATCACCCGATGCCGCCAGTGTGCAACAGGGCAATTCGCAGACCTTCACCGCAGTTGTGAGCGGCGAATACGATCCACCGCAAGCGGTAACCTGGAGCGTTTCGGGAAGCGCCGATCCTGGAACGGCCATCGGTTCAGACGGCGTACTGACTGTGGCGGATGACGAGACGGCGGCGACGCTTACCGTTACGGCGACCTCAAACTATGACCCCGGAAAATCTGGCGAAGCGACCGTAACGGTGACTTTGGCGCCGACCACCGTGACCGGCGTTGTCGTATCGCCCGGTACCGCCAGCGTGCAGCCGGGCAGCTCGCAGGCCTTCAGCGCCGCCGTGAGCGGCACCCACAACCCCTCCCAGACGGTGACCTGGAGCGTTTCGGGCAATGCTGACCCATCCACGGCCATCGGCACAGATGGCGTACTGGCTGTAGCCGCCCATGAAACGGCACAAACCCTGACCGTTACGGCGACATCAAGCTATGACCCGAGCAAATCCGGCACAGCGACCGTAAGGGTTATCATCACGGCTCCCACACCGCCGCCAGCTACTAAGAAGTATACCATCACCGTACAAAGCGCTAACACAAGCTATGGCACAGTGAGTGGCGGTGGCAGCTTCGCCAGTGGTTCCCTGGTTACAGTCAAAGCGGTGCCCAAGGCCGGATATTGGTTTGTTCGCTGGCTGGAAGGGACAACGACGGCGTCAAAGAGTGCGGAGTATGAGTTTATCATTACAAAAACCCGCACGCTTAAGGCGGAGTTCCAAAAGATCGGCACGCCCGGCAGCATGAAGGCTGCATCCGGGGGCTACGATAGCGTCAAACTCACATGGAAGGCGGTTGGCGGTCCAGCCGAATATGAGGTGTACCGCGCCACCAGCAAGTCCGGCAAGTATACGCGGATAGGCACACTGAAAGCAACGGAATATACCAGCACCGGCTTGGTTATGGGCAAAACCTACTATTTCAAGGTGCGGGCCAAGTACGTCGCAGGCAAAACGACGACCTATGGCGGCTATAGCGCCATCATATACGCCAAGCCTGTGATATCCGTACCCCAAAGCGTAAAGGCTGCACGGATAAATTCCAACAGCATCAAGATCACGTGGGGCAAGGTACCCGGCGCCAGCGGCTATGAGATCTACCGTACCACATCCTCCCCCGGTTCCTACAGGAGGATACAAATTGTTACGGGCGGCAGCACAACGAGCTATACGAACACAAAGCTCATCCGCGGCAAAACATACTACTATAGGGTGCGGGCTTACCGCATTGTGAATGGCAAGAAGATCTACAGTAGTTTTTCGTCCATCAGGAGCGCTAAACCCTAACACAGACGATAGCTTAAAAAAGGAAAGCACCCCTGCGCCCTATGACGCGGGGGTGCTTTTAATGCGGTGCAGTTTGCTAAAAAGAGAGAATGCACTGCCTTTCAATGAAACAGGAGGGAACGCCTGCTTTCAGCAGCTCCCTCCTGGCACTGACTGTGTAGCTTACCTCGCACGAGAGGTTAACCTGCTTTATCAATCAAGGCTTTCGTATCCAGCCTATCGCCAGGCATCCTGGCCCCGCATGGGTGCCCACCACGGCGCCTACGCCCATGGTGCGTATGACGGGCGGCAGCATGTTTCTATCCTTCAGGTACGCTTTGAAGGATTCCAAAGCCTGGGCTGCCTGGGAGCTGGCAAAATGAACGGGATAGAGAGGATCGGGGGGCGCGTCCTTCAGCTGCTGCATCAGCCATTCATAGGCGTTGCGGATGCCCCGGGTCAGCCCGGCCATTTCGATCTTGCCCGCCTTTACGCAGACGATGGGCTTTAAGTGCAGGATGGTGCCGACCTTTGCCCCCACTGTGGACAGCCGGCCCCCCATGACCACGTATTTGAGATCGTCTATCAGCACCATCAGCTTCTGATGGGGGATAAGGGTCAAAAGCGCTTTTTGAATGGTCTCCAGGCTCTCGCCAATTCCCCGGAGCCTTGCGGCTTCGTGGACCAGTATGGACTCGCCCAGGGAGACGGTGAGGGTATCCACCAGCCGGACGCGCTCCCTCTCCTTTATGGGAAGGTCGTTGCGGGCGATAACGGCGCTTTGGTGGGTGCCGCTCAGTTCGCTGGAGGCTGTGATGGCCAGCACCTCATCCCCCCGGTCAAGCGCCCGGCGGAAAGCTACGTGAAAGGCATCCGGCGTCACTTGGCTGGTTTTGGGCAGCTCTTCCGCCTTAGCAAGGCGGTCGAAAAATTCTTCCCGGGTGATGGTGACGTTGTCCTCAAAGGATTCCTTGCCAAACTGCACGTGCAAGGGCAATACTTCCACCCCGATGGAGGAGGCCTCCTGCGGCAGAAGATCGGACACGCTGTCGGTGATGATATGGATCATACGCGTGCTCCTTTATATATTAATTAGACATTCTAAGCACTTGCAAAATATAACACATATGCGAAGGCCTGTCAAGGGAAAAGGCCGGATCAGGCGGGCCCTGAGGGTTCTGGGTCCTGCTTATCCGGTGCGGTCCGCCTGGCCCTGCGCTTTTGTTTCCAATATTCGTAGCTGCCTGCAAGGACCGTGGCGGAGGCGCCGCCGATCAGGTTCAGGTAGAAGGTTAAGAAGCGCCATACCAGCATGCCGATGAAAATGGTATTGGCGGGGAATATGTTTTGAAAATAGAGCACAAAGCCGCCTTCCTGGGCGCCGGAGCCGCCGGGCAGGGGCGTATAGGCGGCGCTGATATACAGAAGGAGCGCTATGGTCACAAGGTGGGGGAGTGTCGTTCCCGACAAGCCGAAGGCATGGTATACGCATACGGGGATGAACATGTGCGTCAGCACCTGCAGCCCGTTCATGAGCAGGAGCACAGTCATTTCCTTGGGGCGGCTGCGGATGAGCGATACGCTTCCATGGAAGGAAGCCAACGTACCCTCCCATTTGAGGGTGGACTTCTGCACATCTTTTACCAGATGAAGCATATGCCCCAAACGGATGAGCATGGAGACGAGGAAGCGTACCATGCGCTTGTTGATGGACAGCAGCAGCACCAGGATGATGGAAAAGGCGTTGAACACAAAGCCCGCTATAAGGAACCAATGTATCCCCGCAAGCTGCGCGGATACATAGGCCCGCTGCCAGTAAAGGGCGGCGCCGCCCATCAGCAGCAGCATGAATATGAAACAGAAATACTTCACCGCCAGTGCGGAAGTGCTCACGCCTACGGGTACATTCCGCTTCTTCAGGTAATAGATCTGCATGGGCTGGCCGCCGGAGGCCCCGGGTGTGATATCGGCATAATAAAGCCCAATCAACGCTATGTACATGGCATAGCGAATGGTGATCGGGTGACCCTGTTTGCGCAGGAAATAATGCAGCGAGAGCGCGTCCAGAAAAAGATGCAGGACATACGTGCCCAAGCACATCAAAAGCCACGGGATAGAGGCTGTTGTAAGCGCTTTCCAGGAGTTGTAGAACTCGTTGTTGCGCAGGCCCAGCCACAGGATGAACAGCAATGTTCCCACGATAAAGATCGCATTTAAATGCTTACGGATAAATCCCTTCACAGGACACCTCCTCGGAGGATGGTAGGCATACCAGCCCAATTTAGGCGCGCTTTGCGCAAACGGCCAAGGTTAGGTCGATGGTGATCCGGGAAGAGGGGTTATTCTGGACTGCTTCCCGCTCTTCCTTGGATAAGCTTTCGGTAAGAGGTGTCATGGAAACAAAATGGACAAACTCCTTATCAGAAAGGGGCAGCGTGTAATGAATCCGTTCCATTTGGAGTATATCCATGTGCTGACGAAGGTGTGTAAGCACACGGCCTTCATCCCGGCTTTGCTTGGGGGAGGGCAATCTTTCCCTAATCTCCCTTAAATAGTCCTGCCCGGGCATGATCTTAATAAACCGCCCATTCTTTTTTAGCACCCGGGAGAAACTCGAATAGTTGGCGGGGGAGAGGATACTCAGCACGGCGTCGAACACCCCGTCGCGAAAGGGCAGGCGTCCCAGATCGCCCACGCTTAAGATGGCGGCGCTTTCCCGGGATGAGGCGGCCAGGATGGCTTCCTTGGAAAGGTCGAGGCCTACCAAAAAGCAATGGGGCAAAAAAAGGGAAAGACAGTTCAAATAATACCCCTCTCCGCAGCCCGCGTCAAGCAGTGCAATGGGAGAAAGAGGCAAAAGGCTTTCTTTGAGAGCCGCGGCGACCGGCGCATAGAAGCCGGCGTCAAAGATAGCGCCCCTGGCTTCAAACAGCGCCTTGTCGTAAAAACCCTCTACCGTTGTATGGTGGAGGTGGACGTATCCCTTGCGGGCCACATCGTAGCTGTGTCCCCTTTCGCAGCGCAGGCAGGCTTGCGATACTGCAAGGGGAGAATCGCAGACAGGGCACTGGAATCCGTTAAAGGCGGCCATGCGGTCAAGGGCCTGCTGCTGTTTGGTTCGTGTTGTTAAGGATTTCGCTCCTGTGGGAGCGACCAGGGCTTTCCGATCGCCCTGGACCTTCGGGGGCGTTCCTCCCATTGTTGCCATCCTATCTGCTAAAGATATAGATCTTTGCCCTACCCTATACAGGGATTCCAAAGGGATACATCCCTTTGGCGGGTTGCGCGGAGGGCAGCGTCCTCCGTATCGTTATTTTCTCGCTACCCCCGTCTCTCGCGCGACCCTTATCACCGCATCGGCCACGGCGCGGCTGACGCGCTTATCCAGGGGATTGGGGAGAATGTAGTCCTCAGTGAGTTCCTCGTCTGTGACCAGGGCTGCCAGGGCGTGGGAGGCGGCCATCTTCATTTCTTCATTGATGGTGCTGGCCCGGCAATCCAGCGCGCCCCGGAAGATGCCGGGGAAGGCCAGAACATTGTTGATTTGGTTGGGAAAATCGCTGCGGCCGGTACCCACCACCCGGGCTCCGGCGGCGCGCGCCGCGTCGGGCATGATCTCCGGGGTGGGGTTGGCCATGGCGAAAACGATAGGGCCAGGGGCCATGGTGCGGATCATGTCGGGGGTCAGCACATTGGGCGCGGATACTCCGATGAACAGGTCGGCGCCGGGCAGAGCATCCGCCAGGCTGCCCCGCAGGTGCTCCCGGTTGGTCAAAAGGGCCATCTCCGCCTGGGCAGGGTTCAGTTCCTTCATGCCTTCGTCGATAATGCCGAAACGGTCAACCAAGGTCAGGTGCGTAACACCCAAATTCAGCAGGTGCCGGGCTATGGCGATCCCGGCGGAGCCCGCTCCGTTCAATACCGCTTTCACCTCACGGATATCCTTTTTCGTAAGCTTCAGGGCGTTTAGCAGCGCCGCTGCCACCACCACCGCCGTGCCGTGCTGGTCATCATGGAAAACGGGAATATCGCAAAGCCCCTTCAGGCGGCGTTCCACCTCAAAGCAGCGGGGAGCGGCGATGTCCTCCAGGTTGATCCCGCCAAAGCTGCCGGAGATCAGGTAAATGGTGTGCACCAGTTCATCAACGTCTTTGGAGCGGATGCAAAGGGGAAATGCGTCTACATCCGCAAAAGCCTTGAACAGCGCACATTTGCCCTCCATCACCGGCATGCCGGCTTCAGGGCCGATATCCCCCAGCCCCAGCACCGCAGTGCCGTCGGTGATCACCGCCACCAGGTTGTGGCGGCGGGTCAGATCAAAGGACTTTTCGTAATCCTTTTGGATGACCAGGCAGGGCTCCGCCACACCAGGGGTATAGGCCAGGGAAAGTTCCTCCCGGCTGCTCACGGGGACGCGGGAGGTGATTTCTATTTTACCTTGCCACTCAAAATGCTTCTTCAGTGATTCCTGCCTTATATCCATGGGCTTTCCCCTCCTACGCTTCAAACGGGAAACGATACTTCGTCAAACGCAGTTCGTCCCGGATAGCGACAAGCTCCTTTTGCACGCTGTCGTTGATGGGCACGCCGCTTAATTTTCGCGCTTGCCAAACAAGGTATTCTTTCTCCCCGGCGGTATAGATGCGTTCCTCGCCCGGCGCCTTCCGGGAGCCGCGCAGGTCCCGCAGGATGTCCCCGCAGGTCTTTTCAAAGGCGGCCCTACCCATAAACGCTTCGGTATCGATGGCCATAAAGAAGTGGCCCAGATGGAAGGGGACCTTCTCGCCCCCGGGGCCAATCCCGGTGAGCGCACGCATAAAATTCCCCTGCTGCAGCGCGGCGGAAAGGATCTCCACCACTGTGGCGTACCCGTAGCCCTTGTAGCCCGCCAGCTCCTCGCCGATGCCGCCCAGGGGCGCCAGCGCGGCCTCCCCGGTGTTCAGACCCTTCAATATCTCCTTGGAATCCGTCATGGTCTGCCCATCCCGGCCGATGACCATCCCGGCAGGAGTGGGCTTATTCAGCCGGTCATAGACTTCGATGCGCCCCCGCTGGGTGATGGAGGTGGCACAGTCCAGCACAAAGGGGAAAGCTTCATCCGTGGGCATGCCAAAGGTGAGAGGATTGGTGCCCAGCATGTTCTCCACCCCGAAGGTTGGGGCAATAGAAGGCCGGGCATTGGTGCCGGTGATGCCGATCATCCCTTGGGACGTTGCCATGGTGGCATAATAGCCCGCAATGCCGTAATGGCAGGAATTGCGCACGACAACCATGCCCATGCCGTACTTTTTCGCCTTCTCGATGGCCAGGTTCATGGCAGTGACGCCGATCACCTGGCCCATGCCGTCATGGCCATCCACGACTGCGGTGGTGGGTGTTTCCCGCACGACCTCAAATTGCGTCACCGGGTTTTGGATGCCCGCCTTGATCCTGTCCAGATAGATGGGTTTCAGGCGGTTGACGCCATGGGATTCAATACCCCGGCGGTCCGATTCCAGCAGCACGTCGGTGCATATCGCCGCGTCCTCCCTGGGGACGCCGTAGCCTGCAAAGGCGTCTTCCACAAACCCGGTGATAGTCTTCCAGTCCACGATATTGGTCTTGTTTGTCATGGATATACTCCTCCTTCGGTAAGCGGCGGAAAGGATGTATGCCGGTGGGGGAGCAGAACGGCAACTTAGGAAAAGAGCTGGGAAACCAGTTTGTTCACCAAACCGCTGTCAGCCTTGCCCTTCAGTTTGGGCATCAGCGCCTTCATGAGAAGACCCTTGTCTTTGGCACTGGGTGCGGCGATATTCAGCTCCGCCAAAGTCTGGGCAATCACCTTTTGAATTTCCGATTCGTCCATCTGCTTGGGCGCAAACTCCTGGTATACCACCATGCGCTTGCGCGCTTCTTCTATGATATCCGTACGTTCCTTGGGGGCGGTGTCGATGCTCTCCTGGCATTGGCGGATCTCTTTCAGTACCACCGCGTCCTCTTCCTCGACCGTCAAATCCTCCCGCTTATCGATGGCCTTGCTTTTTAGCGCCGACAAAAGCAGCGACAGCGCATCCTTGCGGTCCTTGTCCTTATTTTTAAGCGCCGCCATCATCTCGGCCCGCACGGTTTCTATTCTGGACATAGCTTGATCCTCCTATCAAAAGATGAAAATAGTGTAGCCATTTTTTCCGGATTTGTCCAGCGGGAAAGCCGCCTCATCTTACCCTGCCCGGGATCAGCTCGGCGTTTGTTTTGCCTTTAATAAACTGCAGGAACGCTTCCTTTTCCTCATCCGAGGCAAAGGCGCGGTATGGAAGGATTTGCGCACCTATGGCATTCACATATAGGTATAGCGCGTTTTCGCCCTGAACCATTTTTTCTAAGGCAGCATAACCCACGGAATTCTCCGTGTCCTTTGTCGTTTCCGTAATTTTATCCTCGCCAAATACCAGCGTAATGGCTTTATCGTAAGGCGTTTTTCCGGATTGTTTCATCATTTTAATGGACTTTCGTATGTTCCACTCGATAAGTTTTCTGTAAATCAGGATCCAAATTACAGACGCGATACCAAAAACGGCGTACATGATGACGGGATCATCAGCCTGCATTCCCAGAAAAAAAGCGAGGACCATATATAGCACGGGGATCAGGAACCTTTGCATCACAAGCCGTTTGCGGAATTTAGGAAGGGTGTAGTTATGATACAAGTTGTATTCAAAATAGTCCCCGTCGTTCAGCTGGTATTGGAATGTGTACATGGCATATTCCTCCTTTTGATTCAGTATACAACCATTGGAAACAGGTGGCAATAAGCGTTTTCTTGCACTTCCCGCTTTTTCTCTTTTTCCGCTTGACAGATTCATCGGGGCATGGTAGCATATTTCCTGCGGCGGAGCTGGAGCCCTGAAAAATGGTCTTTCAATCCTCCCCCCCAGCGCGGAGCGTGAAGGGTTCTTTCGCGGGCGTGGCGGAATGGCAGACGCGCCAGACTTAGGATCTGGTGCCTTATGGCGTAAGAGTTCAAATCTCTTCGTCCGCACCAATTACTGAATCCTGCGGAGCGTGCGGTAGTAGCTCAGTGGTAGAGTGCCACCTTGCCAAGGTGGAAGTCGCGAGTCCGAATCTCGTCTACCGCTCCATGTGCGGGTGTAGCTCAATGGTAGAGCTCCAGCCTTCCAAGCTGGTCACGTGGGTTCGATTCCCATCACCCGCTCCAGCTTTGAAGGGGAAATTGGGTCAAGCCTAAGAAAAAAGCACGGCTATATGCCGCGCTTTTTTCATGGTTGCATCCTGCTAAAAAATACTGCCTGACCTCTTGCCAGACATGGGTGGGACATGATATAATTTTCTTTGTGACAAACGGGCGGTCCTCTGTTCGGAAGGATGTAATGGCCGGGCATGAACGTCTATGAGGGAAGGAGGAACAAAATCATGAGCGAAATTATCCGTTCCATTGAGCAAAAGCAACTCCGTACCGATCTGCCCCAGTTCAACGTTGGCGATACCGTTAGGGTATGGGTCAAGGTTGTGGAAGGCAGCCGCGAGCGCCTGCAGGCGTTTGAAGGAACCGTAATGGCCAAGCGCAATGGCAGTGTGCGGGAAACATTTACCGTCCGCCGCGTGTCTTATGGCATTGGCGTGGAACGTACGTTCCCGCTTCATTCTCCCCGCGTGGACCGTATTGAAATCATCCGCAAGGGTAAGGTCCGCAGGGCCAAGCTTTACTATCTGCGCGACTTGCAGGGCAAGGCCGCAAAGATCAAAGAGGCAATCCGCGGGTAACCTCATTCATAAAAGCCGTCCAGTGCAATGCACCGGACGGCTTTTTGTTACAGACTCCGAAGGTAGCTGGGGAACTGGGCCAAGGCGATGCCCGGCTCCTCCAGCGTCATGTCCCAGCGCTTGACCCATTCCAGGGAGTAGAAACCATCGTATCCGCCCTCCTTCAAAAGGCGGACGAATTCTTTGAGGGGCAGGTCGCCGTGGCCGGGCATCCGATAGCGGATGCGCTCCCCATCCCAGACGCTGTCCTTCAGGTGAACATGCTTTATGTAGGGCTTCAGATTCCCGTAAGTCTCCTCTGGCTTTTCTCCCATGAAGCGGTAGGGATGATGTACGTCCCATATCGCGCCCACATAGGAAGAGCCGATTTCCTGGAGCAGCCGCGCAAGTTTTTCGCTGTTGGCCCAGATGCCGTGGGTTTCCAGAAGCAGCGTGACGCCGTGGGCTCCGGCATAATCAGAAAGATTCCGGGCCTGCTCTTTTATTAGTTCCTCATCCACGCAGCCCATGGGCTGGGGGACGGGCGGGGCAGCAAACACCCGCACATAAGGCGCAGCCAGCTTCTGGGCAAGGTCCACGTAGGCCCTAACCTCCAGCGCTGTTTTTTCTATGTTCTCCCGCTTATACAAAAGGCAATCGCTATCCAGGCAGGGGATGGACAGGCTAAGCGCTTTTAGCTTTTCCAAGGTTTTTGAAAGCTCTACGGCGCCGAATTCCGGGACCGACGGGACGGATATGTCCTTGCCCACGCCCCTTATTTCAATGCCATCATACGCAAGGTCTCGGGCGGCCGCAGTAATCTCGCCCCAGCCCCACCGGGGGCAGCCCAGGGTGGAAAAGCTGATCTTCATATGACAAACCTCTTCCAAATCCTTGATTTTCAATTGTTATCATATCATTCTGGGTTCGTCCGGTCAAGCGTGGCAGAATTTGATAAAAAATATACACGAATAGTGAGACATTTCATGCATTATGTGTTATAATGTTTTAAGTACATATCGTTTCCCTTTGTAAACAGCTGCAGGATGATCATGACGCCTCGCCCGGGCGCATTCCGCCAAGCTTAGCGGAGCCTTCAGGACGGGCGGAAGTGAAGCGATTGGGCGGCGGCCCGTTGAGCCGCAGCGGCCCCTTTTCATCGGACTGCGTGCAGAAAAAGAGGAACTCACATGCGAATGATGATGACGGTCACTCTAGACAAGAACATACTGCCGAGAGACTATCGACCATGGATCAGCCAGCTTCTTCGTATTTCTTTAACACGTCAGGGCGGCGACGCGCTTTTACAGCAATATTTTGGTGGCGCGTCCGCAAAGCCGTTTAGTTTTTCCGTTTATCTGCCAAAGAGCCGTTTTGGAACAGAGATCACGCTGGAGTGTGACTATATCAAAGTCATATTTTCCGCATTCGACGAAAACGTGTTCGATGACTTTTTTTTGGCGGCTATGGGTATTCAGGGCCAGCAGGTGGAGATGGGGGAGAATACGCTGCGCATTTCCTCTGTGGTGCGCATCCTTGAAAAGAGCGTAGCGAACCCTCAGGTGAACATCCATATGCTCAGCCCCTTGGTGGTGCACGGCAAAGCTGGCTTAAGGCAGGATAGCCGTGGATGCCTGGGTGTGCGCGATCCTGACTTTGAGGAGCAGCTGCGTGCCTCCGTGGCCCAACTGATTGCCGGAACCGGGCTTTCCCCGGATCTGCTTAAGACGCTGCATGTCTGGGCGGAAGACGGCCCTGCAGGATGCAAAGAGGCACACGTGCTGCATCGGGGCAGGTTCTACAGGAGCACCCTGGGGAACCTGAAGCTTTCCGGCGAACCCGCGCTTTTGAACCTTTTGTACCACGCGGGGATGGGAGAAATGCGGGAAGAAGGTTTTGGGCTGTTCGAGCTGGCAGAATAATGTTTCCTAATAATTTTTACAATTCAAAACGCCGGGATACCCGGCGTTTTTTGTGAAGAAAAACAAGCGCTCATCCGTTCAGATGATGAGGGACAGCCCCTTTCCCAAGGGCGGCCTCTATGGTATAATAAGCTTCACAACAAAGGAGGGACGGCGGGAAGTGAGCGGCATAAAAAGGCGGGGGGTCTCCTTTGGGACGGTGTTCATGGTGCTTGTGACCATTGTGGTGTTGGGGGCAAGCAGCGTAGTCCTGTCCCGTTTTGCCGGAGATATGAATAAAAGGCTGGATGCGCAGCAGCTGGTGAACGCTATCAGCGGCTCCCTGGATCTGCCGCAGCTGTCTTTGTCCGATATCCCCATCTTTCCCCAAGCCGGAGAAACTTCATCTCCCGGAAATTCAAATTCCGGCGCAGTTCCTCCTTCGGGTACTTCCGGTGCCCTGACGCAGGCTCCGGCTGGCGTTCCGACAGCCACGCCAGAACCTTCAAAGCAGACCTTTACCCTTGCCGTGGCGGGCGCTGCGGCTTTTGATAACAACATCCGAAAATCTGCCTATTATTCCGAGAGCAAGACCTACGACTATTCTCAGATGTTTTCCCTGCTCACCAAGGAGTTTCAGGCGGACTTGTGCCTGGCTGCCCTGGAGAATACTCTGGTGGACAACGGAAAGTTCAATGATGTCAACACGACAAAGGACGTGCTGGATGGGCTTAAGGCTGCCGGGCTGGACATGCTGTCCCTGGGGCATGAGCATATCCTGGATCTGGGTCTTCGAGGACTTTCGGAAACGGAAGTCACTGTGCGCTCGGCCGGATTTTCCATCATTGGGGCGCACGCGCAGC
>JAEWAH010000044.1 GCA_023391725.1 Bacillota bacterium
CCTGCGCGTCGGTTTCCGAGCGTAGAATGCTGATGCACAACCGGTAGAGCGTGGGGAAAGTGCCGTCACTTCTTGCGTGAACCGTTCGCTTGAGATCATCACAGCCTCCGTGTTTAGAGGAAATGCGTTGGGCGAAAACTGTATGCAGTACTGCTTTCATACATTATACGGCAGATACGCCCCAAAGGTTAGCGAGGCTAGATATTTTTTCCACTTGTATAGGAGACCAGAATACGACATGGCAGGCGCCTATAGCCTTGCGCATAAAAAAAGGGCGGCTTTCGCCGCCTGATGGATGATCGATAGATCAAGCCGTATCCCGAATGAAATTCATTCCTTCTCTTTCCCGGCCAGATGGGCACAGAGCCAGCCCAGCAGCAAAAACAGCACCGCCAGCGAAGCCAGGCAGGTAGCAAGTGTAGGAGTATCCGGGGAAAAGAACGCGGCCCTTAATGCCAGCCCGGCAAGCCCACCGCCGGCTACCGTGCCCAGAACCGCGCCGGCCGATGTAAGAAACAGGCAGGACTGGATTGTGGCGTGCATCAAATAGGTGTTTGCCTCGGGGAAAAGTATCAGCAAAGTGATTTGCCGCCGGTTGAGCCCCGAAGCAGCAGCCGCCTCCATCAGGTGCGGGTCCACTTTACTCAGCGCTTTTTGAAAGCGCCAGGCCACATGGACGATCCCGCCCAGAGTTAAAAGCAGCAGGGCGGTCACGTTTTCGGATAGGCCCGTGAGCCGCTGCACCAGCAGATAGATAAGGGGCAGAAGCCCGATAAAGGGATATGATTTGAAAAGACCTAACACAGATAGGATGAAGGGATGAAGGCCGCGCCGTTTTGCAAACAGAGGATGATTGGCAAAGTAAAGGCCAAACCCCAGAAACCCGCCGAACACCAGCGCAATGAAAAGCGGGCAAAAGAGCAGCAGCAGCGTTTGCACAAAGGCGTTTGCCAGCGGGGCTGCCTGGCCAAAAGGATAACTATACATCCTGGACCACCTCCGCCCGGTAGGTATGCTCCTTGAGATAGGAGACAACGGAAACCATCAAAGCAGGCTCGGCATTGAAGGAAACGTACATCCTGCCCAGGGCCTTGCCGCCAATGTATTCGATGTGGCCTTGCAGAATGTTGAACTCCACGCCAAAGCGCTGCGCAACTTCATACAGCACCGGCTCGTTGGCCGCCTCGCCCATATATTCGATACATACGACAGTCCCATAGGAATGTTCCCTGACTTCCGCGGGAAGCTCGAAGGAAAGCTGTGCAGAAAGAAACTCTTTTGTAAAGGGATGCTCGGGCTTAGAGAACAGGGAGTAGGTGTCGTTTAGTTCCACTACCTTGCCGCCGTCCAAAACTGCGGCCCGGCTGCACAGCCGTTTTATGGCGTGCACATCCCTGGTGGAAAGCACAATGGTAAGGGATAGTTCCTTTTGAATGTTTTCCAAAAGGGAAAGAATTTCTTCACCGGCAGCCGGTTCCAGCCCATAGGTGGGTTCCAGGCACAAAAGGATCTTAGGTTTCGATACCAGCGCTCTTGCGATGGCGCCCCGCTTTTGCTGTTGCATAGTCAGCTTATTGGAAGGCGTGCCACCCAGGCCCTCAAGCCCTGTCATGGCCAGCATTTCTTCCACTCTGGGGCCGATTTCGCTGTTTTTCATCCCCGCGGCCATCAAGGGAAGGGCAATGTTCTCCCCCAGAGAAAGGCTGCCCGCCAGCGCGGGCTCGGGCAGAATCATGCCCACCTTGCGCCGAAGAAGAGGAAGCTCCCGATCATTAAGGCCGGAAAGGGGCTGCCCATCCACGACCACATCCCCCTGCGTGGGGCGGATCAGCCCATTCACCGTGCGCAGCAGGGACGATTTGCCGGCCCCTTTGGGACCGATGACGCCAAAAACTTCCCCCGGAGCGATCGAAAAGGAAATATCCTCCAGCAGCAGCGGAGCTGCATGAGGGCTGAAACGAGTCACGGATACATGCTGGAATGCGATCATGCCAACCCTTCCTCCCGAACCGGCTATGTCAAATGAAATAGTTGTCCGCGCCGTAGCGGTTATAATCATCCACCAGATCGCCCAGGGTAATATGGTCCACCACCTGACCGATGGCGCTGTCGATGCGCTGCCATACGCTGTTTACCACTAGGTGGGCGTTGAGGTCACCTGTCTCCTTTTGCCCGTCTGTGGGACTGACCACCGAAAGGTCCCCCTCCATGGTGCGCAGGATCATGCCCACGGTATACTCCTTAGGGCTGCGGGTCAATTGGTAGCCGCCCTGCGCGCCGCGGACCCCCTTTAAGTAGCCGGCGCGGCTTAAGGGAGTGATGATCTGCTCCATATATTTTTCGGGCAGCTCCTGACGGCTGGCCACTTCCTTTAAGGGGATGTAGGTGCCGTTTTGGTGCAGAGCAAGGTCCAGCATCAGGCGCATGCCATATCGGCCTTTGGTGGATATCTTCATGAACAGGAGCCTCCCACACGCGGATCAAATGAAAATCCTACGGGAATACGATGAAAATATCCTATCATTGCCAGTCCCATTTGTCAACCGGGAGGGGGTAAACGGCGCCGGTTATCGTAAAAATGACAAAACCGTACATCCATCCTGCATTTTTCTTGGACGGGCCTTGACAGCCTGTTCTTTTATGGCATATCATAGTTTCGTTTATGTACATTATAAAGGAAGCGATACATATGTCTGTAGATCGTGTGAAGGCTTATCTGGCAAATTACCATATGGACAGCCGGGTGATGGAACTTCAATTGTCCAGCGCCACGGTGGAGCTGGCGGCCCGGGCGCTTGGCACGCAGGAGGCCAGGATCGCAAAGACCTTGTCCTTTCATGGGCAGGGAGGGTACATCCTGCTGGTGGCGGCGGGGGACGCCCGCATCGACAATGGGAAGTTCAAGGCAACTTTTGGTTTGAAAGCCCGGATGCTCGCGCCCCAGGAGGTCATCGACAACATCGGCCACGCGGTGGGTGGCGTCTGCCCTTTTGCCATTGAAAATCCGGCGGTGAAAGTGTATCTGGATGAATCCATGAAGCGATTTGAAACCGTGTTCCCCGCCTGCGGCTCCGGCAACAGCGCCATCGAGATGACGCTTGCGGAATTGGAACTGACCAGCCGCAGCCAGGGCTGGGTGGATGTGTGCAAAGGCTGGCAGGAGCAGGAAGAAGAATAGTCAGGAGAGAGTAAATGACCGGAAAACAGGAAGCCATTGTTACACAGGAAATGACTGCCCTCACGATGGGCAGCGGAAGTTTAAAGGTGTTCGCCACCCCGGCACTTGTTGCGCTGATGGAAAAGGCGGCATGCAATGCCCTAGAAGGAACATTGGATGAAGGCGTGACCACTGTTGGAACTAAGATGGAGGTCAGCCATGAAGCGGCCACCCCGGTGGGCATGCGGGTATGGGCGGAGGCGGAGCTTGTAAAACAGGAAGGCCGCAGCTATGAATTTGCCATCACGGCCTATGACGCTTGCGGCGTTATTGGGAAGGCCGTCCACCTTAGGGCGGCGGTGAAGGCGGAGCGCTTTCAGGAGAAAACCAACGCAAAGCAGGGCTGATTTTTCTTTCTTTCGACAGACGGTGTTCGTATTTTGAGGAAAATTTTTGCAACGTGAGAAGGAGTTTCCCGGAAGATTTCCCAAAACGGGGATAGGAGCCGGAAAAAACCATGCAGACGTCTTATTTGCGCAGAACCTGGATAGAGATCGACTTGGACGGCATCATGCATAATTATTCCGAGGCATGCAGGCTCTGCGGGCCTAAAGTAAAGGTGACCTGCGTGCTCAAGGCCAATGCCTACGGCCATGGCGCGGCGGAGGTGGCCCGGGCGCTTTGCGAGGTCGGGGCATCAAGCTTTGCCGTAAGCTGCCTTCGGGAAGCCTTTGAATTGCGCAAGGCTCAGATCCCGGGAGAGATCCTGGTGATGGGCATCGGGGAGAGGGAAGGCCTTGAATGTGCCATCCGGCAGGATATCCAGCTCACGGTCGCCTCTTTGGATCAGGCGCGCCTGGCGGATGAAGCTGCGGCCAAGGCGGGCAAGACGGCGATCCTCCATGTGAAGATCGATACGGGGATGCATCGGCTGGGATTTATCCCAGGGCCGGAAGCTGTGCGTGATATCCTGGCCATCGGGCATCTTGCCCATGTGAAGATTAAGGGGCTGTATTCCCACCTGGCCCTTTCCAACAAGGAACGGGACGAAGTACAGCACGGGCTGCTAAAAGGCATTTATGACACACTAACGGCGCAGGGGCTTGTGATCCCAGAACTGCACCTGTGCGACTCCATCGGCATGGTGCGCTATCCCCAGTGGCGTTATAGCCGGGTGCGCACCGGGGCGCTGCTTTTTGGCGTACGACCCATGAACACTGATGGAATGGATTATACCTTGCAGGAGACGCTTTGCCTGAAAACCGTCGTGGCCCAGGTCAATGACGTGGCTGCCGGAGAGTTCATCGGCTATGACACCGAGGGGCCGCTTACACGCCCATCCCGCATCGCGACGCTTTGCGCAGGCTATGGCGACGGGTATCCCCGTTGCATGTCACGGGTAGGCAGCGTGGAAATTCGCGGCCAGCTGGCTCCTGTGGTGGGGCTTATATGCATGGATCAGATGATGGTGGATGTGACGGACATCAAGGGTGTTTGCGAAGGCGATGAGGCGGTGC
>JAEWAH010000098.1 GCA_023391725.1 Bacillota bacterium
TCACATATCTGGCCTTTATTTGCAAGATCGGCTGCAGATAGACTGGCGAAAGCGATAGGCGGCAGTCGATGACCGCCACGCCGTCCCGGATGGACCCTTCTGCTTCATACGCTCTTTGCACGGCCCGGTGGTATCCGGCCTTTTGCCAGGTCTCTCGGATGTTGCGATCATTGTCGGTGGGTGCGCGCCAGATGTTCAATGCCATGGGAGATGTAATCAGATTGTGCTGGTCAAAGCAAAGTTCATCGAACGCTCCCAGGCGGACGTCGAAACGGTAGCGGAAGTTTTCCCCTGCCACGGTGATATACCGGTGGTCCTGCGTAACTGCCACCTTACCCGGTATGGGCGCTGGCAGCTTCTTTTCCTCCCGATGAAGCACGATCTGGTCAAAGCCCATCTTCTGCCCAACAGGAATGAGGGGATGGCCGCCCTTGGAAAGGTACGTGATGTTCAGGAAGCAATCCCCGACTTTAGGTAAGTCAAAGTCAAGCCGGACCGCCTTCTCCTGCCTGGGCGGGATAGAGAAAGCTGGAACAAGGCCGGTCTTCACGGTCTTGCCATCCTTGACCACTTCAAAGGATATATCCAATACGTCTTTTACGTCCACAAAATCCAGCTTGCTCAAGAAGAGGACTTCACCCTTTGCTAGGTCCCCAGCCCGCGCTCTTATGGGGCGGATCACGTTTTGATATTCCTTTAGGCCCGTATGGGGCGTGCGGTCAGGATATACCAGGCCATCCATGCAGAAGTTGCCGTCATGGGGGAATTCTCCAAAGTCGCCGCCGTAGAAATACTTCTTTTTCCCCTCCGGCGTTTTGCCCATGTATACGCTATGGTCGCACCATTCCCACACAAAGCCGCCTACGAACCCCGGGTATTTTGCCATCAGCTCTTCATAGTCCTCCGCGTCCCCGGGGCCATTGCCCATAGCGTGGATGTATTCACACAGGATGAAGGGCCTTTTGTCTTTTCCTTCCGTGAAGTAATTTTCGATCTCCTTCAAAGAGGGGTACATGCGGCTGTACACGTCCAGCACGCTCACATCCACCGGCTCGTCCTTGGGGTGGAGATATTCGCTCTCATAATGCGTAAGCCGGTCCGGGTCGTATCCTTTGATCCAGCGCGCGGCTTCCTCAAAGTTCGGACCGTAGCCGGACTCGTTGCCCAGAGACCAGAAGATTACCGCGGGGCAGTTCTTGTCCCTGATCACGTTGCGCTGAACCCGGTCCAGGATGGCCTTTTTATACCGGGGATCCCGAGCCAGCTCGCTATAGTTGGCAGCCCATTCGCCGCCCAATCTTTCCGCGCAGCCGTGGGATTCGATATCGGACTCGGCGACCATGTAAAAGCCGTACTTGGCGCACAGCTGGGGGAACCAGGGAGCATTGGGGTAGTGGCTGGTGCGGATACCGTTGATGTTGTGCTGCTTCATCAGCGTAAGGTCGCGGATGGCCTGCTCACGGCTGATGGTGTAGCCCGTTACGGGATCGCTGTCGTGGCGGTTGGTGCCCTTGATGCGCACGGGCTTGCCATTTAAAAGCACTACGCCGTTTTTGATTTCAATGCGACGGATACCCACTTGCTGGGCGATGGTTTCCCCGTCGCCGGAAATGAGCAGTGTGTACAGCACAGGCGTTTCGGCTGTCCAATAGGAAGCCTGGCTCAATTCGAACCGGGCGGCGTGAAGCCCTTCCTTTTGGGCAATTTCTTTGCCTGCGGGATCCAGCAGTTTAAACGAGAGGGGGAATGCTTCCCCCGCATAGTCCACCTTCACATCGATGGCAGCGCCTTTATAGGCGGCGTCGGGGAAGGCCTTCACCGTTATATCCCAGACGTGGTTTTTGGGGCGAAGCAAAAGATACACATCCCGGAAGAGCCCCGACATGCGCAATTTGTCCTGATCTTCCAAATAGCTTCCGTCGCACCATTTCACCACTGCCACGGTGATGGTGTTTTCCCCCGGGCGCACTTTGTCCGTGATCTCAAATTCCGCCGCGGCGTGGGAGACCTGGTGGTAGCCCGTAAACTGCCCGTTCACCCACAGGTACAGGCAGGAATCGGCGCCTTCCAGCGTCAAATAGCAGCGCATCCCCGTATTGGAAATGGCAAAGCGCCGGCGGTACACCCCGCAGGGGTTCTCCCGGGGCACGTAAGGCGGGTCGATAGGGAAGGGATAGCGCACATTGGTGTACTGGTGGCGGTCATAGCCGTGGTTTTGCCACACGCTGGGCACAGGGATGGTTTTATCGCCAAGGGGGAAGTCCTCCTGGCCGATGGTCTCGGGCACGTCTTCCACGCTTTCGTAATACGCGAAGGACCATTCGCCATTGAGCAGGATGCGCCGGGAATCCTCCGAACCGTCAAGCGCAGTTTCCTCGTTTTCATGAGGCAGATAGTACGCCCGGGGCGCAGCTGTACCCAAGTGGAGGACATCCGGGTTCTCATACAATTTTTCCAGCATGTTTATTTCCTTCCCAACGTCCGCTTATTTTGCTTTCCCATTATATGATAAGGCGGTGCGCCCTGCAATACCGGATTCGTGGGCGCACCGCCTAAAAAAGATGAAGTTTATCAGTTTTTTGACAGGTCCTTGCCGCAACCGGGGCAGAAGGAAAAATTACCTTCCAATCGCTGCCCGCACTCCGTGCAGAATTTTCCGGAAAGATGGGGTTGTAATTCTCGGGCGGGGGTCACCTGTCCGGGCTCCTGCTTGATCCAGGCGTCAGCCTGGTCGCCTTCCTCCTGCTTGTCTACGATGTCAAACAGGGAATACCGGTTCTTGCCTCTGGCGTTTTTGTAGTTGTATACCGCGCTGGCAATACCCCCAATGACGAATAGCACACCGAACAGGGGAAAGATGGTCGCGATGATCTTCGGCGGCCCCGGCATAGGAAAGTCGCTGAAAGAAGATGATACCCCGGGCATATCAAACCCGCCGAGGTTACCCAAACTGTTCTGCCCGGAGTTTAAGACGCTGGAAACCAGAACGGTCCACAGGATGCCAAAGACAATAACGATGATGCTGCCCACAAAGCCCATGCCTGAAGGTCCGCGGCCTGGCTTGATGCTCTTCATGTCATCCGCCCCCCCTCTCTTTTACCTATATCAGTATAATGCGGCAGCTTCCAAATGGCAATGCCAGGCAGTCCACCTGTCGTTCCGGATGCATAAAAACCTTTCGCGCATGGCTTATGAAGCAATTGGAAAAGGTATGGCGGGGGGTGGAAGCTGTGAAGGACTGGCCGCAGGATTTGAAGGAAAAGATAAGTCAGTGGATGGAGGCTACCGAGCGGCTTCACCTGACGGAATACATCCAGTATGTGGAAAACAAGAAGAGAATGCTGTTCCTCCAGTTTATTGGCGGGCTGGCAAGGGGCCTGGGCACAGCGGTGGGTTTCACTATCCTGGGGGCCATCGTGATCATAATCCTGCAGAACCTCGCCGCCCGCAACCTGCCCCTAATTGGCGACTTTCTGGCCAAGCTTGTGACCTTGGTGCAGAATAAGTTGGAATAGATGACATGAAAACATGCCCATGCTATAATAAGGAAGCTGGCGGCGGCTTTTCAAAAGAGCATAAGCCCGGCCGGGGATGGAAAATGCAGATACGCTATTTGATCCCATTGTTCATATTCCTTGCGGATAGGTTTACAAAGATCTGGGCGCAGCGGGCACTTTCCGCTATCCCGGAGGGCTTTGTGCTGTGGCCGGGATTTGTCCGGCTGTACTATGTCCAAAATACCGGCATGGCCTTTGGCATGCTGCCCGGGCAGCGCTGGCTGTTGGTGGCCTTGAGCTTTGCGGCGCTCATCTTTGCACTCATCGCCTTGCGGCCCTATCGTTTGGGGCGCTGGGCGGAGGTATGCCTGCTGGTCATCCTGGGCGGGATGGCCGGGAACCTTACGGATAGGCTGCTCTTTGGCCATGTGGTGGACATGATCGATTTTACCTTCGTACGCTTTGCCATCATCAATGTGGCGGATATCGCTATCAGCCTGGGTGCGGTGTTTTTGTGCATCAGCCTGCTTTTTCGGCCCAACGACTGGCTCAAGAAGGGAGCTGAGCAAAAAAAGGCATGACGGAACAGAAGATCGCCTGCCTGGCCGATGGCCGGGAAAGGCTGGATGTGCTTTTGAGCGATGCCGGCTCGCTCACCCGCTCCCGGGTGGGACAATTGATCCGGGATGGTTTTGCCTATGTAGACGGCCGGGTGGAGTTAAAGCCCGGCATGAAGCCCAAGGCGGGTGCTGTTCTTTCCCTCGCGCCGCCCCCCGAAAAACCGGCTGAAGCGATACCGCAGGATCTGCCCCTTCATATCCTTTATGAGGATGATTATTTGGCAGTGGTTGAAAAGCCCTGCGGCATGGTGGTGCATCCCGCTGCAGGGAATGAGGATGGCACGCTTGTCAACGCCCTTTTGCACCATTTGAAGGATTTGTCGGGCATCGGCGGGGTGATGCGCCCCGGTATCGTCCATCGGCTTGACAAGGATACATCAGGGCTTTTGCTGGTAGCCAAGCGTGATGACGCCCACCTGGAGCTTTCCCGGCAGCTTTCCCAGAGGGAAATGGAGAAGCATTATCTGGCGGTGGTGGAAGGCGTGATGAAGGAACCGCAAGGCGTGGTAGACGCGCCCATCGCGCGCAGCAAAACCGACCGCAAGCGCATGGCAATTGACCGTGAGGGGAGGATGGCGGTCACGGAATGGCGCGTAGTGGAGGAGCTGAAAAGCGCTTCGCTCCTGGACATCCATCTGATCACCGGACGCACCCATCAAATCAGGGTGCACATGGCATCCATCCACCATCCGGTGGCGGGCGATCCCATTTATGGCCACAAAAATGGTCTGGCCGCACCCCGGCTTATGCTCCACGCATTCTCCCTGGCCTTTACCCACCCTAAGACTCACGAGCGGCTGCGCTTTGAGGCCCCGCCACCCGAAGCGTTTGAAAAGGCGCTGGAAAAGTTAAAAAAATCATGAGAAATAATGGTTTGCCTGTCCCAAATAGTGGACAGGCATTTTTTTGCAGCTTGTTGCCTGCGCATGCGGAATGCGTGACAGGGGAAAATAAGGTCGAACCATCAGATTTGTTTATTTTCCGGTTCAAAGGAGGGACAGGGTGACTGGCATCCAGGGATTGATCGGCCTGCCGGTGATACGCGGCGGAAAGACCGTGGGGATGTTGGAGCAGGCGATTCTGGAGGAAAGTGGAAGGAAATTGCGAGGAATCATCGTTCGTGAGGGTATTGGTGGCGCCAAATGGGTCGATAGAGAAGATATTCAGACCATTGGTGGAGTTTCCGTGCTCATCTCCGGAGACCTGAAAAGGCCGCCCAAAGAAGCGGGTTTCCGCCTGGGCAGGGTGCAGGATACCTCCGGCCTTCGCTTGGGCACGGTGACAGACGCACTACTCAATCCGGACACCCTGGAGGTGGAAGCACTGGAGATCTCCAATGGCCCCGTGGATGACCTGCTCTACGGGCGCTGGCTGGCCAGCGATTTCGTGCTCCGCCAACCTCCGGACGGCGGCGGTCCCCTCAGGAAAAAGCAGAAGACCCTGCCCTGGGTGCTGGTACCCGCCATGGACAGGCAAACCGGGAAGATGGAAAAAAGGAAGGGAGATGAAAAGAAAAGATGAACGTTGGAAAGGCGGCATTTACAGGGGCGCTGGGCTTTGCCATCGGCGCCGGGCTGATGATGATGCCCAACAGCAACAAATGGCGTAAGGCGGTGCTGCGGCAGGCAGAAGAATTGCGCCGGGCTGCGAGAAACTGGTAACGTTGGGGCGGAGGCGGGGGACGCTGTCCCCCGCTCAGCCCTTGGGATTAATGGTGTAGGTGAGGGGAGTTGAACCCCTCGCCTTTATATCCCCACGCATAGTAGGTTGTTTGTTGTGAGTATGACCCCGAAGGTCCAGGGCTCCGTAATCCAGCCTCCGCCAGTGGCGGAAAAAGGCGGGATGTAGGAGACTGGCGAAACGAGCGATGCAAGCGGCAGCGCAGCAGCGCGACGATTGAGCCAGGGGAGGAAAGCCCTGGTCGCGCCCGCAGGTGCGAAATCTTTAGCTCACTATGTATTCTATAAATTGGCGCGGCAGCCCCATCCCTTACTAGGGGGGAGAACATGACCACATTCGAGGGCGAAAAGAGAAAGACCGGGGGAATGGACCGGCGCTTGCTCAAAGGATTGGGCATCGCGCTGGTATTTTTGATACTCATCCTCTGGCGGGCGGTGTGGGCGCTCTTAACGCAGGTGGCGCTGGGCGCGCTGGTGGCGGCCGCGGTACTGCCCCTGTGCCGCCGAATGGAAAGAAGGATGTCCCGCTCCGCAGCCGCCTCCCTTTCCTTGGTGTCACTCACCGGGATAGTCGTCGCTTTCATTTTGTTATTCGTGCCCTTATTATGGCGGCAGGTGGGGCAGCTGGCGTCCATCCTCCCGGGCATCCTCACTGATCTTCGCCGTCTGTTGGACAGCTTTCAGGCCTGGATATTGAGCCAGGGGCTGCCCATCGACGTCAACGCCCAGCAGATGGTGCTGGACAAATTCCAGGAGATGGCGGGAACGGCGCTGCCTACGCTGATGACCAAGGCGGGCGGCTGGGTAGGAAGCTTGTCAAAAGTGTTCCTGGCGCCGGTGTTCGCCTTTTATTTTCTGAGGGATAGGGAGGATCTATGCCAGCGGCTGTCCCTTTGGGTGCCGCTTAAATACAGACGCAAGGCGGTGGCAGTAATCCGCGAGATGCGCAGGGAAATCAGCGGCTTCTGGCGCGGGCAGCTGATGATTTGCGGCGTGGTCGGGGGGCGTACGGGCCTGGGGCGTTTGTT
>JAEWAH010000103.1 GCA_023391725.1 Bacillota bacterium
ATGAGCAGCGGCGCGCCCAGCACGATACCAAAGCTGGAGCCGGTAATCAGGTTATTGGCCGCGGGGGTCTTGAACTCCGGGTCCAGGGGGCGCAGAAGCAATATACCGGAACTGATGGTGCCGGTGAGCATGCCGTACATGGACACAAAGGCTTCCTCGGAATAGCCGGGATAGACGATCTTGCACAGCCAGCGCAGATAGTAAAAAGTGATAACTCCCCCCACGATCGCCATGGCAATGAAGGGGACCCAAAGACCGGTGAGATCCTGGAAATTAATGGAGGAGATGCCGGCCACGATCATCAGGTCAAAGGCTAAGCCTGAGATGCGGCTGAGCAGGTAATCGTTTTGATACTGCCGTGTCATGATCTTCGATTTACGCAGGGCCTTGAAGATCACCCGCACCAGCAACGCCAGCATGGAGCCGATGATGAAATTGAATCCCCACAGGAGGGGCGAAAGCAGATCGTAGAGGCTTAAGGAAGCCGCCCCAATGACCCGGGTCAGCCCCAGCGTCACAAAATACGTGCACAGATAAGTGAGCATCACCAGCGCCACCTGGATGGAAAGCCTGTCTACCGATTCGGAAAGGGGCACTTCCCCCTTGTCCTGGAAGGTACCCACGGTGACGGACCCGGAAGCGATCTCCCCGAATTCATCCAGGCGTTTGCCACGGCGTGCCAGCACGTTCAGGTAGATAACGCCCACCACGCAGGCGCACAGATACCCAGCCGCCGCCAGGGAAAGGCCAAAGGATTGCCCGCCTACAAAGCCCAGCGCCTCATAGGTGCTGCCTACATTGTTGGCCTGGCCCGCGCCCTGGCCATAGCCCATGGGCAAAAGGAGACCAGAGGCCTCAAAGAGCCCCGGCGTGAAGGTATGGGCAAGCCCAAAAGAGATTAATAGCCCCGCAATGGCCTGCAATAAGTAGGTGCTGATGATCACCGCGCCGCTGTGAAGACCCGTACGCTTGTCCCCACCCGCAGCTTCCCTATCCCCGCCACTGCGCAGGGATAAAGCGATAAACCCAATGGCGATGCCGTGGTAGGTGACCACTTCCAGAAATTCGGGCGGGATCTGCAGGATGCCCAGGGATCTTAAGGCCAGCAGCAAAAACCCGGCCAGCACCGAGGTGGGCATCAACGTTTTGCGAATCAGTGAACTCTTGCGCAAAAGCACATTGGAAAAAAGAAGCGCGCCGGCCAGGATACCCATCTGGATAAAAAAGTTCCATAAGGATGTGTTTGCGGCTGAATAATCCATATATTCCCTTCTTTCCCTTTACTTCCGCCTTTGATCTTCCTCCCGGAGGATCTCCCAGGCGTCCTGGTACTTAAGCCCGCTGCGCTCCGATTTGGAGCGCACCTGATAGTGACCGCCAGCCGTGTCCGAAAACACGATGTTGTTCTTTCCGTAGACATCCAGACCCAGGATGTTCTGGAAGCTCCAACGAAGCTCCCCGCAGGCAAGCCCCCGGCGGCCAATGGTCATTTTGCCAAAGGTCATGGACCTTACCTTGTGGCCGGGCAGAATCATCAGTATTTCCTGGTCCTCATCGGAGAAGACAGTCTCCTCCCCAAGAATGCCGATAATCCTCCGCAGCTTTTCCTTTTGCCAATCTCCCCAGGCGGCGACGGTCTTAAAGGGGCCGCTCTCAAAATACCCGGTATCAAGAAGCCGGGATTCAAAGCCGCATCCGCAGCGGATGAAGTCGCCCTCGCCTATAAGCGTGCCCCGACCCAGGCATTTGGGGCACAGATACAGCGCGTTTTGGAGCCCTTCGGCCAGGCGCTTGCCCTTATACGAAACCGGATTATCCTCCTGCCTTAAGTAAGCATCCTCCCCGATATCCCGGGCGATGAGCTCATTGATCTCCTCCCCGGTCATATTTGAAAGGATTTCCGGGGGATAGACATTCACGGGATACCCCTTCATCCGCCCCCGGCGCAGGGTATGGCTCCAGCGGGGGCTGGTGAAGTATCCGCCTTCCAGCCGATAGGTGCACAAGCTGGCCCCGGAGGCCTTCACCAAGCTCCCCGTTGCCGGGACGATGGGGCAAGGCCCGCCGTGGAAGGACTTGTTCCCCTCGGCGAACAGGCCGACGTTCATTCCTTTTTTGATTCGCCGCAGCATCTGCATGGCGGTGCTCACATCCGCCCCGCCCTTTTGCTTGGAGATGGGGTCCAGGAAGTATTTGAGCAGGCCGCCGATAAAAGGCGAGCGGAAGATATGCTCGCTGGCCACAAAATACATGTGCGCGGGAAAGCTCAGGCCCATAAAAAGGGGGTCCAGATCCGTGACATGGTTGGAGACAGTGATAAACGGGCCTGCTATCTCCGGCGCGGGCAGCGTTTCAAGGTGGAATATCCATTTAATCAGGGGCCCCAGGATTTTTCTGGCTCCCCGGTAAAATCTTAAGTGGCGTTTATAGCTTTGCATCTTTCCCCTGCTTCTTAACACGGTGCGCTCATGATTTCGTTCCAGTATAAAAATATAACATAAATCCTGTTTTTCCGCCAGATTCATTTGAATGGGTTTTGTTTGAGGTTTGTGTTTTTTTCGGGGGACGAAAAGGACTCTTTTGCGCCAGCGGAATGTGGCGGGCAAACCCCACCCTACGCTGCGCGAAAACTCTCCTTGAGCAGACGTTCATAATTCGGGCCTCGTCATTGTGAGCAAGGCTCCTTTTGAAAGGAGCTGGCGAGCGAAGCGAGACTGAGGATTGGTTAGCAAAGCAATCCATAATCCCTCCCAATCCTCAGTCAGCTGCGGCTGACAGCTCCTTTCAAAAGGAGCCTTGCTGTGGATTCCTTCTCTAAAGGGGAAGGCAAGTCAGAACGTGTTCCCCTTTCAAAGGAGGCTCTCACCTCCTGCAACCCGTCTTTCCTCCTCGCCAGCCTTGCGCCGGAATCATGGGGCATGATATACTAGGACGGTTGTGCAGGAAAATCCTTGAAAAGCATTATTTTTTGTGTTTAAGGCAGCGGAAAGGAGGCGCCGGATGATAAAAAAGAACCTGTTTTGCTATATTGTGCTGGCGCTTTCCGGCACGGGCCTCCTGTTCGCTCTGGGCCGGGGACTTACCTGGGCTGCGTGGAACGACCCGTACCCGTGGCTTACCCGGATCGCTATTTGGATAGGGCTGGCGGTGGCGACGGCTGCCGCTTTCTTCTTCGCGGGCCGCTTGCGCCGTTTGGCCAAGAGGATCCCACGGCGCACCAAAAGCGTAATCTATGCCGCTGGGCTCGTTTTGATCCTGTCGGCCGGGCTCGTGCTCCGGCTTATCGTGATCCGGGGCGTCCCCATTACCCCCGCTTCAGACTTTGAGACATATTTTAAGCTGGGCGAACACTTAACAAACGGAACGCTGCTTTCCCAGGGCGAGAACTACAGGGATTACGTAGCGGCCTTCCCCCACACAATGGGCTTTCCCATGCTGGTATTGTGGCCCGTGTTTTCCATATTTAAAGTGAGCCTTGACGCGGCCATCAACGCCAACTTGGTATTCTGCCTTGGCAATATCCTTTTGACGGCCATCATCGCAAGGATGCTGGCTGGGCGCATGTGCGGGCTCCTGGCTGGAGCGCTGATGGCGGTCTGGCCCTCCCATGTGCTGTTTTCCGCGCTGGTGGCGACGGAACCATCCTATACTTTTTTACTTCTTTTGTGCGTACTTATCGCCTGCACACTTTGTCAGCGGGGTGAGTTGGGCTTTTCTCATCGTTATCCTCTGGGCGCGGTGCTCCTTTACGTAACTCTGGGTATCCTATTGGCGTTGGCGGACGCAATCCGGCCTGTGGCAAAGATCCTGCTTATCGCGCTCCTTTTGCTCACCGTATTCCACAGGGATAAGGAAGAGGCCCCAAAGATTGGAGCCTCCCGGCAGGTGATCGCAAGAGGCTGGCTGCGCGGGCTGATCATATTGGCGGGGTACGTGCTGTCCGGGACGCTGCTTACGCTGGAGGTTCAGGCGCAGATTCAAAAGCCCCTGGTGTCCGGGCTGAACGCCTCTGGCTATAACCTGATGGTAGGCCTGAATACCGAAAGCAGTGGCACCTGGAACGCAGCCGACTCGGCGTTTTTCTCCCAGGTGAAGGGGGAGAAGGGTGTAACAGCGGCCCATCAGGCCGCTATGAGGGTGGGACTTTCCCGAATCAAAGAGGATCCGCTTGGGATAATCAACCTTGCGGTAATGAAGTTTGCGAATCTGTGGCAGGGCGATGATTTCGGCGGAGAGTGGGTGGCGCTGTTTGGCAGCCAGCAGGGCACGCTGACGGAGGGCTGGGCCAAGGGGCTGGAGG
>JAEWAH010000132.1 GCA_023391725.1 Bacillota bacterium
CAAAAAAGCCGCCTAAACCAATTTGCTCAAGAATGATAGGCGTGTTCTTGGAGGATGAGCCAATAGCCAGGAGGATCCCCTTTGCCCGGAGCTTTTGAAGCGCCAGGAGCGCGCCGGGCAGGATGTCTTCTGGTGTCAGCTGCCGGACCAGCAACTTGTATGCTTCATTCTTCCCGTTGGCCATGGCCTCTTTTTCTTCCGGGGTATAGGACTTATCGGCCCGCTCAAGGATGATTTGCAGGCTTTCCATCCGGCTCACGCCCCGGAGCCGCTCGTTGATGTGTCGGTCAAAATAAATGCCGTAGTTATCGGCCATCTGCTGCCAGGCCCGGTAGTGGCAGTCGTCGGTGGAGACGATCACGCCATCCAAATCAAAAATGACGCCCTTTATGCCGTTGAGCGGCATGCAATCCCTCCCTATCCCTTCAACCCCTTAATCCTTCAATCCATCAAGGGCCGCTTGGATCCTTTCTTTCGTGGCGTAATTCAGCGGCGAGATCCGCCCCTCCATCGCCTTTTCCAGCTTTTCAGTAGCTGCCTGCTTATTTCCCGCCTCAATATCGTACTGAGCCAGGAAATAAAGCGTATCAACCTGGCCGGGTTTTACTTTCAGCGCCTTTTCAAAATAGGGCTTGGCGGCCTCCTTGTCGCCCGCAAGGCGGTAGAGGGCCTGCCCCATGTTATCAAGGGCGATAGAATCCGAATCGTCGTAATTCAAAGCCTCTTCGTTAAAAGCCTTGGCTTTTTCGAGATCGCCGTTCTCCACATACAGATATCCCAGTGTGCCGTAGATCATTCCGCTGGGACTCTTGGCGTGCTGCTTCTCCATCAGGTCAAGGGCCTTGGGAAGGTCTCCCAACTTGTAGCAGGCCACGGCGTAGTTCATGAAAAGCTGCTGCTTTTGGGCGTCGCTGATGCCGGGACACTTTTGCGTTTTTACAAGCAGCGTCTTGGCCTTTTCATATTCCCCGCTGCGCAGGAGCAGCACGGAATAGGCCAGCTGCTGCTGGGCATTGTTCATCCCCGCCGCCAGGGCCTCCTCGTACAGTTTCTTTGCGCCCTCGGTGTCTCCCTTGGATTGTTTTTGAAGGGCCATGCGGCCCTTGATCGTTCCCATAAAGCTCATGTCAGCGCGCCTCCTTTGTGGAGTTGAGTCTTTGCGCCTTGTGCATCAGGCGCATATACCGGTATTGTAGCGCATTTTGTGTTTCCTGCATAGCATTTTTACCCAAAAGCATGGGTTCTGATGCCAGCAGAAGAGCTGTTCTGGTAATTTCCAACGCCTTTTTTACATCCCGCTTTTGATGCTCGTACAGCTTGGCCAGCTCAATATGGGGAACAAGGCCGCCTTCGCGGCTTGCAATCATGCGCTGATAGGCGGCGATGGCCTCATCCGTTTCCCGAAGGCGCCTGTAGCTTTGCCCCAGGTTCAATTGAGCCTGAACGCCGATGCTTCCGCCTGAGCACATGTGATAGCACTTGCGCGCCAGAGACACTTCTCCCTGCTTTTCCAGGGCACGGCCAACGCTGAAGATATCCTCCAGAAAGCTTTGCTGCTCCGGTTTTTCATAGACGGCCATCAGGCGGTACAGGAGCTTGGCAAGGGAGGCGATGTCCTGCCGGTTGTGATCCAGTACATCACCCAGCAAGGAGAAATTCCCGGTTTTGAGGTATTGAAAAAAACGTTCCGGCACTTCGCTGCCAGGCAGGTCGTGATCCCGGGGCTCGTGAAAGATCTCCTCCTCCAGGCGGCTCAGGCGGCAGCTCCCCAAACGCAGCTTCCACACCCGCCGGGCGGGATGCAGAAGGTCCGCGTGGAACAGGCGGTCAATGCTTACGGAGGGCATTCGGTTCATAAGCATCCTGGCCTGCAAAAGGGGGAGGTCGAACGTTCTGCCATTAAAAGTAACGACAACATCAAAATCATCCAGCAGCGCTTCCAGAGCGGTCAAAACGAAGCGCTCCTCCGGGTAATCACGCATCACCCACTGGTGAACGGTGAAGCTGCCATCTTTACTAAAATAGCCCGCTCCCACCTGGAAGGCGATCGTGCCCACCCCGCCGGACAGGCCAGTGGTTTCGGTGTCCAGATACACGATCCGGTATGGGTCGATATTTTCCGGCGTCTTTTGCCCCAGCATCCACCCAAGCGTTTGGGAGGACAGGTTAAGGCAGGCCGGGAAGCCCTCGCTTCCCATGCGGCTTTCCAGGTGGTAGCAGGCGGTGGAGGCAAGGACGGGTGCGGCGGGACGTGGTTTAGGCTTATCCACCGCCTTGAGCTTTTCCATGAGGCTTATGGGCACAGGATCAGCTCCTTCAAAAGCGCCTGGGCGGTCTTCTTCCCCTGGCTACCGATCTCACCCACAGGGCCCGCGCAGGAGGGGCAGCCCTGGGGGCAGCCGCAGGTGGATACGATCTCCAGCGCATGGCTTAAGAGCACGTTATGCATGGAGAAGCACTTTTCCGCAAGGCCGATACCGCCGGGGCTGTTGTCGTACAGGAACAAGGTAGGCTTGTGGGTGAAGGCGCCCTTCACCTGATAGATCACGCTGATGTCTCCGGGGGAACACATCAAATACAGCGGCGCCACGATGCGCAGAAGGTTGGATACCCCCAGCATCCCGCTTTGCAGCTCGTCCTTGTCAAAGCGGTCGGCCAAACTTTCCGGAAGCGTCCACCACATGCCGGTGGTGTGCATGTCGGTTTCCGGCAGGCGCACCTGGCCAAAGCCCAGGTTCTCCTGGGTATCCAGCTTCATTTTCTTGAACATTTTCACTAGAGTGGTGACTTTTACTTCCCCCAGCGTGCGGCCAAGGCCTTCCGCCTCGCCCCGCTCCTCGGATATATCCAGCAAGCTCAGGCTCACGTTCAGGTCTGCGTCGGTGTAATAATCCACGTCCACCTGGCGGATGAAGGCCTTGCAGCCGTCAAAGTCCAGCTTCTCCACCTGGTACTGCTGTGCCTCATGCATGTAGATGGCGTTTTCATGCAGCAGCATGGGCACGGTATATCGGTCCATCTCCCCGATGACCCGGTGATGGGAGGGGTCGGTGATGTCCACGATGAGGAAGTTCTCCCCCGCCGCGGAACGCAATGAGATCTCCGAAGCCGGAAAATCCTCCGCCATCCAGTGGTAGCGCCCTTCCACATGGCGCAGAATATTGGCATCAGTTAAATATTCCAGCAGTTCCGGAGTGGAAGATACACCGCCGAAAACTTCCCCATCGTCAAAGGGAAGCTCGTAGGCAGCGCACTTGAAGTGGCTCAAAAGCACATACAGGTTATCAGGATTGAGCAGTGCGTGCTCAGGGGACTGGTTGAAAAAATAGTCTGGATGGCTCACGATGTACTGGTCGATGGCAGCGGAGGAGGCCACGAGCACAGTGACAGAGGTCCCCTTACGGCGGCCTGCCCGCCCGGCTTGCTGCCAGGTGCTGGAGATGGTGCCGGGATACCCGCACAGCACACAGGCCTCCAGCGCACCGATGTCGATCCCCAGTTCCAGAGCGTTGGTGGAGACGACCGCATCGATGGCGCCCCTTCGCAGACCCGATTCGATCTCCCTTCGCTCGCTGGGCAGGTATCCGCCCCGGTAGCCCCGCACACGGCCCGCGTGACCAAGCGGGTCGCGGATCAGGTCCTTCAAATACCGGGTGAGCACTTCCACGATGAGTCGGCTCTTGGCAAAGACGATGCTCTGGATGCCGTTCTTTAAAAGCTGCGCGGTGATGGTCCTGGTCTCCGGCACGCAGCCTTTGCGGATGCCCAGCTGCCGGTTCACCACCGGCGGGTTGTAGAAGATAAAATGCCGCTCCCCCATGGGCGCGCCGTTGTTATCGATCTTGGTCACGTCCCGGCCGGTGAGCGTGCAGGCCAATTCCTGCGGGTTGGCGATGGTGGCGCTGCATAGGATGAAGGTTGGATGGCTGCCATAAAAAGCGCACAGGCGCAGAAGCCTTCTGAGCACATTGGCCAGGTTGCTGCCGAAGATGCCCCGGTAGGCATGGATCTCGTCGATGACGATATATTGTAAATTTTCGAACAGCTTTACCCACTTGGTGTGCTGGGGCAGGATACCGCTATGGAGCATATCCGGATTGGTGACCACGATATGGCCGGCCTGGCGCACCGCCTTGCGGGCGGAGCCGGGGGTATCCCCATCGTAGGTGTAGGTCTTGATATCCACCCCCAGCGCTTCGATGAGTGTGTACAACTCGCTCACCTGGTCCTGGGAAAGGGCCTTGGTGGGAAAGAGATAAAGCGCTCTGGCATCCGGATTTTTGAGGATGGCGGAGAGCACCGGCAGGTTGTAGCACATGGTCTTGCCGGAGGCGGTGGGCGTTACCACCACCACGTCCTTGCCCTCCCCAGTGGCGCGCAAGCTATCGGCCTGGTGGGTATACAACCGGTGGATGCCCCGCTTGGCAAGAATTTCAGGGATGCGGGGATCGAGCCCTTCCGGGAAATCCCCATACTGGGCGGGACGGGTGGGCAGGGTACGCCAATGGGTCACGTTTTCCATAAAAGCAGAATCCTGCTTCCATTGATCCAGCAGTTGGTTAAGGTTCATGCCCGCGCCCCCAATGAGACAATATATTTGCTTTCCATTATAGCCCATGGCGGAGGGGTTGTCCATGGAGTTGAACAAAAAAGCAAACAAACATTCGCAAAAGCTTACGGAGACACTCATTCAATTATTTGCGCACAATATGTGGCAACATTTGAAATATATTAAACGTCATGATATCATTGGGAGCAATAAAGAGATCCTTTAAAAAGAGGCTACAAACAGGAATTTATTGTGTAGTTAGAACTGAGGATTATATATGTTTTCTGCATTCAACAAGATTGAGGTGTTGATATGAAACTGATTCACTCAATAGCAAGCTATACAGGAGCTTCCCGAAAAAACATGGAGCAGATACTCAATGATGATGTCAAAGAAATAATTGTGAAGATAGCAGAAAACTCAAAATACGCAGAACAGGTCAATAGTACATTATTGTCAGAACTTGTCGATATGGATGTATTCTACATTGCTGATGGCATATATAAGCCCAATACTGCAATATTCCTTGAAGAAGACATTAGATATTTGACAGACATTATTTTTCCACTTAGTGAAGATATGTCCAAATTATTACAAGAAACTGTAAAGAGCTTTACAATTACATCGCCCAATATCAAGAACTTTATTTATGTTATCATAGCTATGGGACAAGGGCTGCACTCTTCCTTAAAAACCTTGGGAACCGCATCTGAATGGAAAAGCAAAGCGGGCAAGTATGAAAAAAGCAGAGTAGATTTCAATGAGGACTGTCCTGCATATAGAGCGTTCGGAGAAGACATGCAAAATAAAAGCATCACAAAAGGTCGCAATTTCACAGCTGCAACAATAGGATATGAAATGAACACTTTTGACGCTTATCATTTTACTAAGCATTTATCAGATACTAAAAGAGCATTTATGGAACACTTATCCTTGGGCTTAATTGACATATTCCCATTATTGATATTAGGTCAAATCGAAAATCCAGAGTTAAAACAAGCGGCTTGCAAAGTGAATATTGATATTGATGATAGGTTTTCGGTAATTACACATGAACAATCAAAAGAATATCAACCGTATATAAACAAGATAAGCAATGTATGCAGTAGTTATTATTTAAGTAAAATGGACTATATAAAGAACGCTTTGCTCTTGACAACTTCAGGCAAGGGTGGAGCGCCCACAAAAAATATGATGATGAATTTTTGGCGTTTTACAAGAAAATCCATTGCAAAAAAGTTATACGATGATGGCTTTTTAACTGACAGAATACCGCAAAATGGAAGCTTTACAGTATTTTATGAAAATAGCATAGAATATTTTGATTAACCTATCTACCACAGGAAAGGCACAATGTGAAACAGATAAGTCCACTCTATTTTCTAAATGACGTAAATCAACCACGCCTCTCCAATCCGCAAAGGAAAAACAGCGCAACCGAAAATAGCAGTTACGCCGTTGATATCTCCTCTATCTAAAAAAGATCAGTCTTGCCTTTTCACATATCTGAAGCCCCGATGGTTGAACGCATCCGTCCCATTTTCCATCAGGCCGCTCTCTTCATCGAAGGCGCCATCCTCCTTAAAGAAGCGCCTTGCTTTGCCATACCTATCAATGCCTTGCGGGAAGGTAAATACGTTTAGCGGATCATACTTCGCTTTGATTTTGCGAAGTACCGGCGCGTGTTCCCCGTAGTATTCTTCCAGATAGCAACTCAGCAGGTCATACGGGAAGTTGACATACGAACCTGTGGTCATGGATGCAAAGCACGGGAACCAGAGATTGATCCAATCCCGGTTTTCTTGGGCAAACCTGCTGTTCTCCCACACCGTTTCCAGCCAGAGGATATAGCCCGCCCGGCGGTAGAAAAAGGCCGTATCATTCACACCTACCTCGGCGACCCTGCCACCCAGAGCATACAACGACACGCCCGCAAATACCGATCCCCGGGGCGGACGGCTGACGATTTCAGCCAATGATTCGCATTCCATTACCGTCAGTTCCCGAAGTGCATACCGGCTGACGGACTGAAACTTTTCAAAGGGCGGATAGCTGCTGCCGATAACCGTTACAGCTTCAAGAAAGCTTACATATTCCAGATTTGGTTCCGCATTTTCAAGGGCAAGGAAGCATTTCAATATCCGCTTTGCTTCCTCCGGTTCTCCGTAAAAAATGCCCCTTACCAGCATCGCAAGACCGTCGCTTGGGGAATTGTAGATCCGCGCGATCAGCGTCATCCTGTTATCTGCTGAGGCCAGCCAATGCTGCCATGTTTGCAGAAATTGAACTTGCTCCTGTGAGCTTACATGCAGGTAGTCGATTTCAATCAGCGTCACCCTGTCCACCTTTGGCGGAAGCCGAAAGACCATGCCCGTGATAACGCCGAAGTTTCCGCCCCCTGCGCCTCTTAGTGCCCAGAAAAGATCGGGGTTGCACATCCGATTGGCTATGAGCACCCTCCCCTCAAAATTCACCATCCTGATTTCCAGCAAGCTGTCACACCCCAGGCCAAACATCCGGCAGGAAAGCCCCCATCCGCCGCCGGAGGCGAACCCACTCACCCCCACGGTGGGGCATGTTCCCCCGGGGAACGGATAGCCTTTTGAAGATACGAAGCCGTACACCTGCCCGTTGGTCACGCCTGCCTGAACGCGGAGGATGCCCTCGCATTCGTCCAATTCCATGGCGTTCATCTCGCTGATATCGATCACCAGCGTACAATTGCCATTGGAGTAGCCCTCATAGTTATGGCCGCCGCTGCGGATGCGGATGGGCACACCGTGCTTCCTGGCCCACAATACCGCGTTGGAAACATCCGCTTCGCTTTGGCAATAATCAATCACCACAGGGTATTGCTGTATTGCCCTGTTCCAACCCTGCCTAAACTCATTGTAAAAGGGATTGCCGGGCAACACGATCCGTCCGGTCAGCCCCTGAAAAACGGAATCCATAAGCCACTCCCCTTTGTCATACGTGCGGCCGGCCTCCGGCAAGCACGGCACTTATCGCTCCATTCTTCTTTATGAAAACCAGATGAGGGCCGTTCCTGCCATTGCTAACCGCTAATTGGGTAATATTTGATATACATTTGGAATCGTGATATCATTTGTATTATAAGGCTCCTTTCAAAAGGCGCCAATTTCTCTGGCTAAAAGGTGATTTGCCTAAATGAAGAAAAGAATAAATGCAAAACATGTAATTTTAATAGGTGTTATCATAATTATCTTGATATGCATGGGCTTGCTTCTTCATTTTGGCCTTGTGCAGTTCAATAACCCATCAATAGATATATATCCCGTTCGCGGAATAGACGTATCCGAATATCAAGGCAGCATCGATTGGGCATTGCTTTCTTCCCAGAATATAGAATTTGCGTTTATTAAGGCAACTGAAGGAAGCCAATATGTTGATCCATGCTTTGCATACAACTGGGAAGAAGCTGCCAAGGCAGGGCTCCGTATCGGCGCATATCACTTTTTCAGTTTTGACAGTCCTGGCCAGACACAAGCGGAAAACTATATATCCACCGTGAAAAAAGCAGAAGGCATGCTTCCGCCCGTAGTGGATGTGGAGCCATATGGGGAATACAAACGTACTGCTAAACCGACCAAAGATGTTTTACCTGAGCTGAATGCCATGCTGCATATATTGGAGATGGAATACGGCACAAAACCAATTTTATATGCAACACAGGCGGCATATGACCTATATCTTTCCAGCGAATACAATGAATACCCGCTTTGGATCCGTAGTGTGTACACTTTCCCGATTATGGATCGCTGGACTTTCTGGCAGTATTCTGATCGCGTCGTTCTTCCCGGATATAGTGGCGAGGAACGGTTTATTGATATGAATCTATTCCGAGGAACAATGGACGAATTCAAAAAAGCCTTCCGCTAAATATCAATCTTATATCAGATGGTGTGAAACAAAAAGCATGCCGCTTGATCCGCAAGGCAACGGCGCAGCGATATATCGACTGCGCCGTTTTCTTGGTCTTTTTGTGATTGTTGACTTTCGTTGAAATACCCAATCAGGCTTTTGCCTGCTCTCCTTCAAAGCTCATGCTTTTGGCGAGCTTTTCGAAGGCAATCTTCCCGTCCTTCACATACAGGCGCACATCATCACCCAGGGCCAGCGTTCCCGCGATAATCTCCTCGCTCAAGGCGTCTTCCACCGTGCGCTGGATCACCCGGCGCAGCGGGCGCGCGCCGTATTGGGGATCATATCCCTCCTTGGACAACAGCGCCACTACTTCTTCTTCAAAGGTCAGTTTCATACCGCGCTGTTTCAGCCTGTTGGCCACCTGGGAAAGCATCAAGTGCGCGATCTTATCGATATCCCCCTGCTCCAGGGCGTGGAAGACGATGAGTTCATCCACCCGGTTGATGAATTCGGGGCGGAAGATATCCTTGACCTCCTTCATCACCTGCTCCTTCATGGTCTCATAGGAGCGCGCGATGTCGATGGTGCTGCCAAACCCCAGCACGCGGCTATGGCTGATGGCGTGGGCGCCGGCGTTGGAGGTCATGACGATGATGGTGTTCTTGAAATTCACCACGCGGCCCGTGTTATCGGTGAGTCGCCCATCCTCCAGAATCTGCAAAAGAATATTGAACACATCGGGGTGGGCTTTTTCCACCTCATCCAGAAGCACCACGCTGTAGGGTTTGCGCCGGACGGCCTCGGTAAGCTGGCCGCCTTCCTCATAGCCTACATAGCCCGGCGGGGAACCGATGAGCCGAGATACGGTGTGCTTTTCCATATACTCGGACATATCGATACGGATCAGCGCATCCTCATCCCCGAACATGGCTTCGCCAAGAGCGCGGCACAGTTCCGTTTTACCTACGCCTGTGGGGCCAAGGAAGATGAAGGAACCGATGGGCCGCTTGGGGTCCTGCAAGCCGGCCCGTGCCCGGCGGATGGCCCGGCTGACCGCCTTGACTGCTTCCTCCTGGCCGATGACCCTATTATGCAGCACCTCCTCCAGGTGCAAAAGCCGCTGGCTTTCCCCTTCCGTCATCTTTTTGACGGGGATGCCGGTCCAGCTGGACACGATTTGGGCGATTTCCTCCTCGGTGACGATCTCACGGGTGGCATTCTTTTTTTGTTCCCAGGCGGCGCGCTTGCCTTCGATCTCGGAACGGAGCTTGCGCTCCTGATCCCGAAGGGACGCGGCCTTTTCGAAGTCCTGATGGGCGATGGCTTCCTTCTTTTCGGTGAGCACGTCGTTCAACTTGCTTTCCTGGCTCTTCACGTCAGGCGGCGCTGTGAAGGACTGGATGCGCACCCGGGAGGCGGCCTCATCCATCAGGTCGATGGCCTTATCCGGCAGGAACCTGTCGGAAATATACCGGTCTGCCAGGGATACAGCGGCTTGCAGCGCGTCGTCGGTGATGCGCACCTTGTGGTGGGCCTCATACTTGTCCCGCAGCCCGCGCAATATCTCCAGCGCTTCCTCGGCGGAGGGCTCGCCTACGGTCACCGGCTGGAACCTGCGCTCCAGCGCTGCGTCCTTTTCGATATGCTTGCGGTACTCATCCAGAGTGGTGGCCCCGATGCACTGGAGTTCGCCCCGGGCCAAGGCGGGTTTTAAAATATTTGCGGCGTCCATGGATCCTTCCGCCTTCCCGGCCCCAACAAGCGTATGGATTTCGTCGATGAACAGTATCACGTTTCCGGCCTTGCGCACTTCGGCAATGGCGTTTTTGAGCCTTTCCTCAAACTCTCCCCGGTATTTGCTCCCGGCGATGAGACTGCCCATGTCCAGTGTCATGAGTTTTTTGTCTTTCAAAATTTCCGGGATGCTGTCAGTGACGATGCGCTGGGCCAGCCCTTCCACCACAGCGCTTTTTCCCACGCCGGGCTCGCCGATGAGCACGGGGTTGTTCTTTGTGCGGCGGCTCAGTATTTGAATGATGCGCTCAATCTCCTGGCCGCGGCCGATCACCGGGTCAAGTTCCCCATTCCTGGCGGCTGCGGTAAGATCACGGCCATACTGCTTGAGCACAGGCGTATCAGAATTAGCGGCAGGCTTGCCCGGTTCTTGGGTGGCTTCCCCGCCTTCTGTTTTGAGGAGCGTCAGGATGCCTTCGCGCAGCTTTTCATTATCCACGCCCAGTTCTCTGAGGATGTTGAAGGCTACGCCTTCCCCTTCCCGAAGGATGGCCAGCCAGAAATGCTCCACCCCCACGAAGGTATGGCCCAGGCGCCTGGATTCCAGCATGCTGGTCTCCAGTATCTTTTTCCCTCGGGGCGTCAATTCCTGCGAACCCTCGGGGTCTTCCTCGCCCCGGCCCACCAGGCTAAGAACGCGCTCCATCACGGTTTCATACGTCACATTCCCCAAAAGGGCCTTTATAGATTCCCCGGGGTCCTTCAAAAGACCCAGCAATATGTGCTCGGTGCCCACATAGTGGTGCTTCAGCTCCACGGCGGCCTGCTGGGCAAAGGTCAATGCCCGCTGAGCACGCTCGGTAAAACGGCCTAATGGTGCCATTGTTTTTCCTCCTTATCTTTGGGACAACTTTGCCCGGATATATCGGCTGCGGGCGATGTCCAAATCCTTGCCTTTCAATACTTTGCTGGCTTGCTTCATCAGATGGGCGTCCTGCGCCTCCGGCAAAAGCTCATCCGCCGTTTTCAGCGGGATGGGCAGAAGGTCCAGCGCGCAGCCCAGGCGAAGATTAGACCAGTGCTGCATGAACTCTTTCAGATCCATGCGCCGGGCGTACAAAAGCGCGCCCAGGGAACGGTACACCTGATCCTCCAGCACCGTTCCATCCCCTGCGGATACCTTCTTTTGAAGGTTCCGTTCCATGTCGATGATCTGCCGCCCTACGCCGATCACAGCCTCGATGATCTCGCCTTCGGTGCGGCCCAACGTTACCTGGTTGCTCACCTGGTACAGGTTTCCCAGCGCCTCGCTGCCCTCCCCGTAGATACCGCGGATGGTCAGGCCCAGCTTGGCAACCGAGGTGCTCACATTCCCCATTTGCTTGAAGGTGGTGAGCAGGGGCAGGTGCAGCATAAGCGAAGCCCGCATGCCCGTGCCCGTATTGGTTGGGCAGGCGGTCAAGTATCCCAGCTGCCCGTCAAAGGCGAAAGAAATGTGGCGTTGCAGCGCATCTTCCACCGCGTAGGCCAGCTCCGCTGCCTTTTGCAGCTGCTGGCCGGGCCTGATCGCCTGCAGGCGCAGGTGATCTTCCTCGTTGATCATCAGGCTGATAGCCTGGTCATCCCGGATCAGCACAGCGCCTGTTTGGCTGTTTTGCTTGAGATCCCGGCTGATCAGATGGCTTTCTACCATGGACATCCTGTCACGGACCAGAAGGTCCGCCATCTTGTGCAGCGCGTAGGCACTGCCGCTGCCTTCGTCTGCCAGGGCGGATACCACCCGGTCCACGCACATCTGGGCGATGGCGTCGCTTTGGGTAGCGGAGAAAGGCAGATCTTCATAATTGCGGGCAAGGCGCACCCGGGAGGATACGACAATGTCCAGTTCGTTTTCAAGCATACTCATCCCTCGCTTCCAGCCAGGGTCAGCTGGCGCAGCCGGTCTCTGAGTTGGGCTGCCTCCTCAAAATTCTCCTCGGATACCGCCTGTTCCATGCGCGCGCGCAGGGAGGCGATGAGTTCCTTCTTTTCCTGATCCTTGGCATTTACTACAGGCATCCGCCCCGCGTGCTGGGAGCGGCCGTGGATGCGCAAAAGCAGGGGCTTCAATTGATCCCGGAACTCTTCATAGCAATGGGCACAACCCAGCTTGCCCGTTTTTTGAAATTCCTCATAAGTCATATGACACTTGGAGCAAACGCGCTGAGGCACTTTATTTTCAGCATTGATGGAAGACATCAGCGAGGAGAGAAAGCTTTGGATATCCCCCTGCTGGATGCTGCTTTGTATCTTGCTGACGCAGCCCTTGCACAGATGACGGGTGCTCGTTTCCCCGTTCACCAGCACGGTGATCATCACCGATGCCGGGAATTGGCCGCATTCTTCACACAACATATTGGACTCCTTATTCGGTTTGTTAGGCCTATTCCGCCGTCCGGCGGTGTTTCTGGGCCACGGTGAGCAGCATACTGCGCATGATCCGCGCTCTGGCGGCATCCTTGAGCGCCGCGGGTATGGGCAGCGACAGCGCCCGCTGGGAGGTGGCCGCTCCCATTATGGCCGCTTCGTCCAGGGTGACAAGGCCGCGCTCACGAAGCTGCCCAATCAGGTGCATGGTCTCCGTTTCGCCGATGGCTTCGCCAATGCGCTCATGGATGAGATACAGAAGATGCTCCCCGGCGCTTTGCTCCATACGCACTATGCGGATGTACCCGCCGCCTCCTCTCCTGCTCTCTATAATATATCCATGATCAGGCGTAAAACGTGTGGCCAGCACGTAATTGATCTGCGAAGGCGCGCAGTTGAAATATTCGGCCAGTTCATTTCGCTTTAGCTCCACCTCCGGCTCATCCTGCTGGAGCATGGCTTTGATGAACTGTTCTATGGTATCGCTCAATCGCATAAAACATCCCTCATTTCCCGGTCAAGAAAGTCTGACTATCTTTGACCAATTGAATTGTACCACGCATCGTCAAAAAAATCAATCATCTGATGGCAAAGATCCGGAACATTGGGATGAATAGCCTTTTGATGTCTGGAATACCCGTCCGCCGGATACCCAAAATGCAGGAAAGTTGTAAATTAAGCTATATAGATGTAAAATAATCCAACAAATCCGTATACAAATGGCAGGAAAGCATGGTAATATAAGGACACAACAGGATGGATTTAGGGAGGTACAACATGATAACCAAATTTACGCGTCTCTTTGCCGTATGCGTAGCGGTATGCTTTGCCTTTGTTCTGTTTGGATCCCTGCTGCCACAGAACGTAGCTTTCGCCGCGAGTGACACACTCAGCGCCGAGGGGTGCAATTATCCTTCCACATTGACCCAAGGCCAATCCTTTTCCTTGAAGGGTAAGATCTCCTCCGAAAGTTCCAAGATTGTCCGGCTGGTGGCTGGGGTGTTCAATGCCAGTGACAAGATGGTGACCGGCCGCTCCTACAACCCCAATGCCAAGACGGTGGATCTGCGCTGGACCGTGAATCCTTATGTGAAATTCGGTGTACTGGCCCCGGGCAATTATACCTACAGGATCACGGCAACCAATGCCTCCGCGAAGGAAATACTGGTGGAGGAACCGTTTACTGTAAAGGCTAAACCACCTGTTTCCGATAAGCTCACAGCCTCCGGTTGCAATTATCCCACCACATTGGAAAAAGGCAAAGGATTCACCGTAAAGGGCAAGGTTGTTTCTGAAACTTCCAAGATTAAGAAGCTTACGGTGGGCGTGTTCAACGACGAGGGGAAGATGGTCACGGGCCGCTCCTGGAACCCCAATGCCAAAACCGTAAATTTGCAGTGGTCTGCAAGCGACCATGTAAAGTTTAGCAAGCTTAGCGTAGGTGTCTACACTTATGAGATTACGGCGGTCAATTCCGCCGGCGAAAAGACGCTGCTCAGCGAAGCTTTTGAGGTTGTTCCTCCCAAGCCCGTCCCCGACGAGCTCTCCGCTTCCGGGCTGACTTATCCCACCACCCTTGTCCAGGGCAAAAGCTTTTACCTGAGGGGCGTCGTTTCCTCCCAAACCTCCAAGCTCACAAAGCTTACCGCTGCCGTGTATGATGAGGACGGGAAGATGGTGATTAGCCGCTCCTTCAACCCCAAGGCCAAGTCTGTGGATTTCAGGTGGCTTGTGAACCCCTATGTGAAGTTTAGCAGCCTAAAAGTGGGTATCTACACCTATGAAGTCACCGCCGTCAATGCCTCCGGTGAAGAAACACTGCTCAGCGAAACCTTTGAAGTAACCCCTGCCAAGCCGGCTTCCGACAAGCTGAAGGCCTCAGGCTGCACTTACCCCAAACTGCTGATCCAAGGCCGCGGGTTTGCGCTCAAAGGCGTGATCACATCCGAGACCTCCAAGATCACAAAGCTTACCGTCGGCGTGTATGACAGCGAGGGTACTATGCTTACGGGCCGTTCCTTCGACCCCAAAGCCAAGTCCGTGGATTTGCGGTGGTATATTGACCCCTATGTGAAGTTTGGCAAGCTGGATGTGGGCTATTACACCTACAGGATCAAGGCTACCAATGCTGCCGGCACGGTTACGCTGCTGGAAAAGGAATTCGAGGTCGTTGAGTAATCTCCCGATAAGCATAAACAAAAAGATCCCCCGGCGAAACTGCCGGGGGATCTTTTTCTGTCTATCAGCTTTCGGAGGCGGCTTCTGCTGCCTTGCCTACCAGCCCTCCGGTAGTCACATCCCGAAGCATTTTGGGGATATCCACACCCACGGCTTCCTTTACGGATTCGAAGGTTTGCAGCATGGCGCCGGACACATCTCTGGCCATGTGAGTCGCCCCGCCATCGCCAAAGAGGATGATCTTCTCCGTCTTGGAAAGCGGCTCACTGACGGCCTGGGCAATCTCTGGCAGGCGGTTGACGACCATCTCCAAAATGGCAGCCTGGCCGTACTGCTTCATGGCTTCGGCTTTCTTGAGGATGGCAGCCGCCTCGGCTTCACCCTTTAAGCGGATGCCTTCCGCCTCGTTGCGGGCTACCACCAGTGCGGCTTCCGCCTCTTTTTGCGCCTTGAAGTAATTGGCCTCCGCCAATTCCCTGATCTCCACGCTCAGGCGTTCGCGCTCAATTTGAACCTGCTGGGCCTTGAGCTGGGTCTCTTGTTCCAAACGCACCATTTCTGCGGCGGCCTTCTCCGTCTCCAGTTCCTTGCGGGCCACTTCCTGCTGGACGTTGTAGGCCAGATCAGCCACGGCCTTGGCCTTGTCCTGCTCCACGCGGAAGGAAGCGCGCTTGAGTTCCAGCAGCTTTTCCTGCTCGGCCATCTGGGCGTCTGCCTCGGCTCGGGCCCTGAAGCCTTCCTGCTGGGCGGTGGACTGGCGGATGAGCGTATCACGCTCGGCTTCCGCACGGGCGATGTCCGCATCGCGCTTCTTTTCGGAAATGTTTTTGATGGCCAGCGTTTCCAGCACACCGTCATTATCGGAGAAGTTCTGGATCGTCAGGTTAACGATCTCCAGGCCCATGTTCTTCATGTCGGTCGTTGCGGCCCGCTGGGTCTCCTGGGCAAACTTGTCACGGTTCTGCACCAGGTCGGCAATGGTCATACGGCCAATGATCTCGCGCATATTGCCTTCCAGCACCTGCATGGCTACAGCTGCGATATCGCTTTGCGTCCAGCCCAGAAACTGTTCCGCGGCGGTGGCCACAGATACGGCATCGGAACCGATCTTGATATTGGCCACGCCGTCCACCATCATGCCGATGTATTCCTGGGAGGGCACAGGCTGAGTAGTCTTGATGTCCACCTGCATGATGCCAAGGTTCAACCGGTCCACCCGCTCGAAGAAGGGAATCACGAAGGTGGCGCCGCCGCGTACGATACGGTAGCCGAATTCTTTGACGATCTCTTTGCCCGTTTCATCCTTGACCTTGTACTTGCGGCGCCGTCCGCTGACGATGAGTGCCACGTTTGGCGGGACTTTGATGTAATTGCGGATGAATGCGAGGAGGAAAAGGACCACCAGGGCGACGATCACCC
>JAEWAH010000133.1 GCA_023391725.1 Bacillota bacterium
GACCGAAGCAATCCAGAACCGGCGTATGCCTCCCTTTGAGTAAATGATGATTTAGAGCTGTGGGTATGAAGAAAATAATATTCAAACAGCTGTTTACCAGCTGTATGAAATAAGCCAACCAAAAGCCTTCCCATCTTCAGAGGGGAAGGTGACGCGCCAACGCCGGATGAGGTGCAACTGCCGCAAGCGCCCGTTCCATTCCCCTCCTGTGGAGGGGTGGTGCGAAGCGCCGGGGTGGTTGACCGTAGCCGCGACGACCCGGCGCGCCGCCATCGGGGTGACGAGGACGCAGGAGGGCGAGCGCCAGCGAGCCTGGAGCAGTGGAGCGCAGCGGAACTGCGGAACACCGGCCTAGCGTAGCGACGGACGGTGCGACAAGGCAGGAGGGAGTAGGGGGGATTTCGATTTCCTCCCTTAACTTGACCTGGCCCCGATTCATCGCACACTTTTGAGTTGTCCGATGAATCGGAACCAGATCAACTCCCCCCTGCACTTCCCATATCCCCCTTAAAGCGACCAGGGCCTGCGGGCCCTGGACCCGGAGAGGAGTAGTGCAGCGTTTGGAGAGTGAACATAGCCTCCTTTTGAAAGGAGGTGGCACGGCGGAGCCGTGACGGAGGATTGGTTAGCAGCGAGCATGGAGCCCGCGAGGGCTTAGCCGTAGGGGGCGATGCCCACATCGCCCCCATAGAGCCTCAACACTAAATCATCATTTGTTTCGCAGGGAAGGTACGGGGCCCTTTGACTTCCTCCTACAAAAAACCCGCCCCGGCATCGTTGCCGGAGCGGGTTTCAAAAGGGAAGGAGAAGGGGCCTGTCCCTTGTGCGGGCTACGGGGAAGTTCCCCGGCTTTGCCATCTATAGTAAATGCAATTCCCCTCCAGAGGAGGGGTGGCGCGTCAGCGCCAGGGTGGTTGAATGAAGCGGCAATCTTCACGTGCCATCCGGGCAACCACCTCGTCCGGCTTCGCCGTCCACCCCTCCGCAGAGAGGAATTTGATCGGTTTCAACACGCTGGGGACCTAGTCCCTTTATCTTTCCCCAAATGAAGTTTATGAGGATGGGGTGCGGGGAAGGGGATTTTTTCAAAAGCCCCTTCCCCGCTAAACGCCCTCATCACGTCATCCTTCTCAGTTATTCCCCGTGATTTTCTCCTGCCCGCCGCCGATGGCGATCTTGCGCTGGGTCTTGGGAGGTTCGGGAGCGTTCTTGGGGAGCATCACGGTTAAGACGCCGTTTTTGTAATCGGCGCTGATGTTATCCTGCTGGATGCCGTCCAGGCTAAAGCTGCGCTCCATGCGGCCCATGCGGCGCTCGCAGTACAGGTAGGAATCCTTCTCTTCCTTGTGCTCGGTACGGGCGTTGGCGGTGATGGTCAAGGTGTCGTTATCCACGGTAAGCTCGATCTGGTCTTCCGGCACGCCGGGGAGCTCCGCCTCCAGGAGATAATGGTCGGCCTTGTCCTTGATGTCCACGCGGAAGCCGGCGGCGCCCACCCAATCGCTCATGTCGAAGAAGGAACGGAAGAAGTTGTCATTCAAAAGGCTGTTGGCCACGCTGCGGCCTATGTCCCTGCGCCCACGGAAAGGAATCAATGTGTACATGAGAAAACCTCCTTGAAATCTTGTTTATGTTTGTTGGCGGGAGGGGAAACTCGTTTGGATGACTTGTTCCCCGTCCTTGGCTGCATTATACAATTGAAAGTCAAAGAAGGTCAAAGTTAAAGATTCGTCCAAACCATCGATCTGATGCAAAAAAACAAGGATAATCTTGAATTATCTCCTGATATCTGCTTTTTTCATAAAGTTTTAAAACAGGGGAAATTGGGTATCAATGATACGGAAGGTCAAGGGATATCTTCGCTTTCCAGGGGCAATGCGCCACAAATTGCCCCCTTACGCAAAAAATGCGCGTGGCCTATTGCGCGCGGACTACATTATGGGTACAATAGGCGCATGGATGACATCATGCGAACGCAGCTCATGCCTGCGCTGGAAAGGGAACTTGCGCCCCATGGCCTTCTTGGCGGCGGCAAGACGGTCCTTGTGGGAGTGTCCGGGGGCGCGGACTCCACGGCGCTTTTGCATTTGTTGGCCCTGCTGCGCACAACGCATGATTTTTCATTGGCGGCGGTGCATGTGGAGCACGGGCTTCGGGGAGAGGCCTCTAAGGCCGACGCTTTCTTTGTAAAGGCACTGTGCAATAATCTGAGCGTCCCGATTCATCTATACTCCGTGGATGCCTTGCAAGCGCAACAAACGCTTCACTGCGGCGCGGAGGAAGCGGCCCGGATCCTGCGCTATGATTGCTTCCGCAAAGCCATGAAGGAGACCCGGGCGGCGGCGCTGCTCACGGCCCATCATGAGGGTGATCAGGCGGAAACGGTGCTGATGCACCTTTTGCGCGGCAGCGGCCCCACAGGGCTTGCCGGAATGGCGGCTTGTTCTCCCTTTGAAGGCGGGCTGCTGCTTAGGCCATTATTGGCCTTCAGCCATCAAACGCTGTGCGGCGCGCTTCAGGAAGCAGGCCTTCCCTGGCGGGAGGATGAAACGAACCGGGAACCTGGCTCCCTTCGCAACGCGCTTCGTTTGAACGTCCTTCCCGAAATGGACAAGCTCGTCCCCGGCGGCATCAGCGCCATGGGCCGCACGGCCGCCTTGATGGCGGGGGAAGAGGAGTGGTGGCGGGAGGAAGCCTCCGCGTGGCTTGCTAAGAATGCCCGCCTGAAAAGGGATTTGGCCTGGCTTGACAGAACAGCCCTCAAAGAAAAGCATCCCGCCTATCAGCGGCGGATATTGCGCTTCTTCTTTGAGGAAGCGTCAAAGGGCATGGACCTTGCCCCCGACCGGGGCATGACAGCCCTTTCGTCAGGCTCCACGGAGGAATTGCGAAACTGCCTTATCGGCAATGGCGGCAAGGCTGTGAACCTTCCTAAAAATGTCCGGGCAGAGCGCAGCGATACGCGGCTGTTCCTGCTCCCCGGGCGCAAAACGCCTTTAGCGCCGCCCACACCCCTTTCGCTCCCAGGCGAAACCTTCTTTGGGGAATACCGCCTGACGGCAATTCCCTGGCAGCCCGGGATGGACATGGGCGACGGTATCACCACCCAGGCATTGGATTTGGATGAGCTCAAAGGCGCTCAGGTCCGCACAAGGCTTGCGGGGGATATGTTTCAGTTGCTGGGTGCAGTGGGTACACAGCCTCTAAAGCAAACACTCATCGACCGCCACGTGGACCGGCCCTTTCGGGACGGGATGCCCCTAATCGCCAGGGGCAGCGAAATCTTATGGATCCCGGGGCACGGCGCCGCGGGCACGGCGGCCATCCGGCCGGGCACCTCAAAAGGGATGCTTTTTACCATTCACGGAGAGCTTCCCTGGCGGCGCCAACCACAAGGAAAAGCAGACATAAGGAGACGATTATTATGAACGGCGGCTCATCAATGAACGGCGACCTGGAAAGCATCCTGATCACCAGCGAACGGATCCGGGACGCCGTGAAAAAGCTGGGCGAGACCATCACCCGGGATTATGCCGGGAAAGCGCCGGTGATGATCGGCATACTAAAGGGCGCGGTACTGTTTTTCTCGGACCTGATCCGGGAAATTGATTTGCCGCTCCGGATCGAATTTATGGCTATCTCCAGCTACGGCAGCGCTACCAAGACCTCCGGCGTGGTGCGCATTTTGAAGGACCTGGATCAGGATATCTCGGGCCGGGATGTGATCATTGTGGAGGACATCGTTGATTCCGGGCTCACCCTTTCGTATCTAAAAAGGGCGCTCACAGAACGCGGGCCTAAATCCATCCGCATCGTTACCCTGCTGGACAAGCCCGCAAGGCGCAAAGTGGACTTAAAGCCCGACTACAGCTGCTTTGAGATCCCCGACGCTTTTGTGGTAGGCTATGGCCTGGACTATGACGAACGCTACCGCAATCTCCCCGATATCGGCATTTTGCACCCCAAAATTTACAGCTGATGAAGGGACGGAAATTTGCTTTCCTTCATTAAGTGTGCTATAATACTGATTCAATCCGAATTAAGGAGGCTCCCATTTTGAAGAGGTCATCCAGAGGCTTCATGGGCTATGTAGTGCTCATTGGCGCATTCATACTCATCGCCGTTCTGATGAATGGCGGTTTTGGCTTTACAGAAAACAAGAGGATCGAATATCCTGCGCTGCTGGACAAGATCAAGAGCGACCAGGTCGCTCAGGTCGCCATCCGCGGCAACAACCTGGTGGGTATGTATCGGGAAACGAAGGTCGCCCAAAGCGATTTCCCCGACCGGAATTATGACTTTGAAACCACCATCGGCGATGACTTTATTGAAACCGTGCGCCAGATGCGCGCCTCGCAGCTGCAGGTGCCCATCGACCAGGTTTCCGTCAGCGATTTGAGTTTCGCCGTCGCTTACCGCGCGCCCCTGGTGACCCCTTGGTATGTGGATATCCTGCCCTTCCTGTTCATTATCGGCATCTCCGCGCTCTTCTGGTTCCTGATCATGCGCCAGCAGGGCGGCGGGAACAGCAAGGTCATGAATTTTGGCAAAAGCCGCGCCCGCGTGGTGGACGGCAGCAAAAACCGCATCACCTTTGCCGATGTGGCCGGGGCCGATGAAGAAAAAGAAGAGCTGCGCGAAATGGTCGACTTTTTGCGCAATCCCCAAAGCTACATAGAGCTTGGCGCGCGCATTCCCAAGGGCGTGCTGCTCGTAGGCCCTCCGGGCACCGGCAAAACGCTGCTGGCCAAGGCTGTGGCCGGGGAAGCCAACGTGCCCTTCTTCACCATTTCCGGTTCCGACTTTGTAGAAATGTTCGTGGGCGTCGGCGCCAGCCGCGTCCGTGACCTGTTTGACCAGGCCAAGCGCTCCTCTCCCGCCATCGTCTTCATCGATGAAATCGATGCCGTGGGCCGCCACCGCGGCGCAGGCTTGGGCGGCGGGCATGACGAGCGGGAACAGACCTTGAACCAGCTGCTTGTGGAAATGGACGGCTTTACCACCAACGAAGGGGTCATCGTCATGGCGGCCACCAACCGCCGCGACATCCTCGACCCCGCGCTCTTGCGCCCGGGCCGCTTTGACCGCCAGGTCACAGTCAACTATCCTGACCTTAACGGCCGCGTGGATATTTTGAAAGTGCATTCCCGTGGCAAGCCCCTTTCCCGCGATGTGGATCTTGAGAACATTGCCAAGCGCACCCCCTATGCCACCGGCGCGGACCTAGAGAACGTGATGAACGAGGCCGCGATTCTCGCAGCCCGCACCCGCAAAAAAGAGATCGATCAGCAGATGCTTATCGATGCCATTGCCAGGGTTCAGATGGGCCCCGAAAAGCGCAGTCACAAGGTGAATGAAAAGGACCGCCGCCAGGTGGCCTATCATGAAGCCGGCCACGCCATCGTGGGCAACGCGCTCCCCGGCTGCGATGAAGTGCACCTGATCACTATCGTGCCACGTGGCCAGGCCGCCGGGCATACCCTGTCCCTGCCCACCGAAGAGCGCGACAACATGGGCCGCAAGGCGCTGAAAGACACCATTGCCATGATGCTGGGCGGCCATGCCGCCGAGCAGGAGGCGCTGGAGGATATCACCACCGGTTCCTCTTCCGATCTTAAGCGCGCCACGGAGCTGTGCCGCCGCATGGTCACCCAATTCGGCATGAGCGACGCGCTGGGCACCATTTACCTGGGCAACGATCAGGAAGTGTTCGTGGGCATGGAATTTGGCCACACCAGGGAATATTCCGAGGAAGTGGCCTACCAGATCGACAAGGAAGTCCGCCGCCTGCTGGATGAAAGCTACGAAACGGCCCGCAAGATTTTGAGGGACAATATCGATAAGCTCCACGCCCTGGCCGCGGCCCTGCTAAAACACGAAACCCTCTCCCGCAAGGAATTCCTGGCCATTATGGAAGGCCTCGAATTGCCCGAACCAGAGCAAAAGGCCGCCAAGGAAACGGACGCGGCCGGCGGAAAATCCGACAAGACCGAAAAGCCGGCTGTTCCCAAGCCGGATATGCGGCGAATCCTCACCGGGGACCAAGGCGGGCAAATATAGCCCGCCTTTTTCCCCCGAAGGAGGATAAATATGGTTCCCTCTTCCGTTATATTTCCAGACCTGCATGTGCACACCAGCGCATCCGACGGGCAGTTTTCCCCCGAACAGGTAGTCACTCTCGCCCGGGAGCGCAATGTCAACCTGCTGGCCATCACCGATCACGACACGCTGGACGGGTTCCTGCAGCTGAAGGACAAGCTCCCGCCTAAGGATATTCAGATCATCCCGGGCGTGGAGATCAGCGCCGGGGGCGGCACCGAGGTCCACATCCTAGGTTACGGAGTCCACGAGGGCATGAAACGCCTGATGGACATGCTCGGTGAAATGCGTGAGGAGCGCCGTGAGCGGGCAGAAAAAATGGTTCGGCGCCTCACATACCTGGGGCTGGACATCGATCTTGCGGAGGTCGCGCCGCTCTCAGAAGGAAGCCTGGGCCGGGCGCACATCGGCCGGGCGATGGTCCAAAAGGGCCTGGTGGGCAGCCTCTATGAGGCGTTCGAAAAATACCTCTCCCCGGGCCGCCCGGGGTTCGAGCCCCGCCGCAAGCTGAAAGTCACCCAGGTGGTCAGGCTCTTAAAAGAGGAAGGCGCGGTGCCCGTGGTTGCCCATCCGGGGCTTATGAAAATGGAGATGGGCGATTTGCGGCCCCTGCTTTACGAATGGATAGACGCGGGGCTTATGGGCCTGGAGGTCTATCACCCCTCACACCTGCCAAATATGATCCAAACGTATGACCGTCTGGCCCGGGAAAACGGGCTGCTGGTTACCGGCGGCAGCGATTTTCACGGCGAGGACGGCCGTCACCCGGAGATTGGTTTTATGCTTTCCCATTGGCCTGCTGCTGGGGAAGACGCCCAAACGTTTATGAGCACCCTTTCCCAAACAAAGGCTTAATGCACCTGAAATAACATGTACGATCCATATGATATCAGGGAGACACGTTATGTATCAGCAAGGATATCGTCCCCCTACCGCCGCTCCCCGGCGTGAAAAAAGGCCGCCCGTGAATGCTGCCCCCAAGGCTGCTCCGGTGCGTCCCAAACCCGCCCCTGCATATGCGCAGGGGGGATATGGATACGCCCCTCAGGGCGCGGCCAAACCGCAAAAGCGGCAAGGTTCCGGCGCCGGGCGGGTGCTTTTCCTGTTTATTGGCTTGGCCGCGCTGGCCTTCGGCGCGTTTTACGGAAAGACGTGGCTGGAAGTGAAGCCATATGAGGCGGTATTTGCGCCCAATGTTTTTGTGGACGGCATCGCCATGGAGGGCATGACAGCGTCCCAGGGCGTTGCCGCGGTCCGAGCCAACGCATCCAATAAGGTGAACGGCCTGAATGTCCGGCTCATGGCCGGAGAGAACGTTTACGCCACCATCACCGGCGATATGCTGGGCCTTTCCTACAATACCGATGCGGCGCTGAACGAGGCCTGGGCGATTGGCCACGTGGGCACGGTGTTCGACAAAAAAACACAGCTGGAAAAAGCAAGGGCCACAGGCTATCAGGCGTATTCTGCCATGCCCGGGGCCGACAACTCTCCTGTGGACGCGCTGCTGATGCAGCTGAAAAACGAGATCTACCGCGCGCCCGAGGACGCTTCCTTCTCCTTCAACCCCGATGCCTCAGACCCCTTCACCTTCGTTCCGGAGGTGCAGGGCAGGAGCCTTGATATCGAGCCGCTCAAACAGGAGATCTACCAAAGGATATCCTCCCTCCAAAGCGGCGATATCCAAATTGTACCCACCATTACCCCGCCTGCGGTCACGGTGGATATGCTAAAGCAAGGTTTGTCCCTTCGCTTTCGGGCTACCACCACCATCTCCACCAACAGCACGGAGAACCGCACCAACAATATCCGCAGGGCCTTTGAAAAGATCAGCGGCGAGGTGCTAAAGCCCGGGGAAAAGTTCAGCTTCAACAATGTGGTGGGCGCGCGCACCGTCAAGAACGGCTTTTTCGAGGCCCCGGAGTATGCCTATGGTGAACTGGGGCCGGGCATCGGCGGGGGCGTGTGCCAGGCCAGCACCACGGTCTACCTGGCGGCCCTTCAGGCCGGGCTTCAAATACTTGATCGTGAGCCCCATTCCGACCAGGTGAATTACACCGATTTCGGCAAGGATGCCACGGTGTTCATGTCCAGCAACCGCAAGATCGACCTGGTGTTCAAAAACAGCACCGAAGGCAACATTTACATCACCGCCGCAGTGAAGTCCGACCCCTCCAACCGCAAGCGCTTTATCTGCGAGGTTTCCATGTATGGCCTCTCCCTGGGCGATGTGAGCTACGAGCTTCGCACCCAGGAGATCAGGAAGATCCCCATCCCCGCTGAGCCGCAGATCATCAAAGACACGGACCAGACGTACGTGAAATACGTGGATCAGGAATACACGGCCGACAAGGGCAAGGAAGGCCATGTGGTTGCCTCCTTCCTGGTGAAGAAGCAAAACGGCGTGGAAGTGGAGACCAAGCAATTGTACGAGGACACCTACAGGGAAAAGGCCGCCAAGGTTTACGTGGGCGTGCTGCCGCGGGAATAACGGAACGTGTGAGAGCCCATGATGGCGCAGGATGCGGGGGAGAAGCCTCGCGAATAACGGAGGATGAAGATGGATAAGAAGTGCTTTCTGACTGAGAAGGGCCCCAGGGCATTAGGCCCCTATTCCACCGCTGTGGAGGCAGGCCAGACGGTGTACCTTTCCGGTATGCTGGGCATCTGCCCTGATACGGGCAAGCTGAAAGACGGCGGCGTGCTGAATCAAACCGAGCAGGTGTTTGAAAACCTGCGCACTGTGCTTGCGGAACTGGGCCTTAGCCTTAAAAACGTCGTCAAGACCACGGTGTTCCTCGCCGATATGAACGATTTTTCATCCGTCAACGCCTTGTATGGCGAAGCCTTCGGGCAGGATTTCCCCGCCCGAAGCTGCGTGCAGGTCGCAAAGCTCCCCATGGGCGCAGCCATTGAAGTGGAGTGCATCGCAGTAAGGTGACCAGGGCTCTGCCCTGGACCCGCCAAAGGGATATATCCCTTTGGAATCCCTGTTTTGGGGAAGAAGAACACACTCAAAGGC
>JAEWAH010000250.1 GCA_023391725.1 Bacillota bacterium
GAGGAGGGGAGCTCCCTTGCGTAAGGCAGCTTCCGATTCCCCTCCAGAGGAGGGGTGGCGCGAAGCGACGGGGTGGTTGAAAGATGGGCCTTGATGCTGCGCAATGTAGCTACATGGTTGGCGCGCCGGAGCCAAGCGCCCTACAGGCTTTTTCGACTTGCCTTCCCCTTTAGGGGAAGGTGGCACGAAGTGCCGGATGAGGCGCTGGCATACAAAGAAGACGCACGACCGCCACGCGTGGCCCTCATTAGTCGCCTGCGGGCGACAGCGCGCCCAAGGGTGAGCGCAGCGAACCTTACGCCATGGAGCGCAGCGTAGCTGAGGAACACCGGCCTAGCGCAGCGACGGACGGTGCGTAGGCCCTAAAGGGGAAGCCAAGAGAAAGCCTTCCCATGAACGAGAATACTTCCCATGAACGATTTGAGGCCGCTTTCGCGGCCTCAAATCGTTATTTTGCGCTCATCCAGCTCTCATCCGCCGGGTTCTTCTGGAACGCTTCCAGCCTCGCGATATCGTCTTCGGAAATGTATCCTTCCTCTGCGGCGACCTTGGCCAGCACGGAGAAGTTGGTGAGGGAGTTGTTTTCCACGTTCGCTTCCTTCAGCCTGTCGATGCCCTTTTGCATGCCGTAGGTGAAGATGGACGCGATGCCAAGCACTTCCGCCTCCGCTTCCCGAAGCGCCTCCACCACTTCCACAACAGAGCCGCCGGTGGAGATCAGATCTTCCACCACCACCACTTTCTGACCAGGGACCACCTTGCCCTCGATGCGGTTGTTGCGGCCATGGTCCTTGGCGGAGCCGCGCACGTACGCCATGGGCAAGTCGAGGATGCCGGCCACCAGCGCCGCGTGGGGGATGCCTGCGGTGGAGGTGCCGGCCAGCAGCTCGCAATCCGGGTAGTGCTTTCGGATGAGCTCCGCCAGCCCCGCCTCCACCTGCTTGCGCGCATCGGGGTAGGAGAGAATCAGCCGATTGTCGCAGTAGATGGGCGACTTGATGCCGCTGGCCCAGGTAAAAGGCTCCTCCGGGCGCAGGAACACGGCTTCGATCTTCAAAAGCAGTTTGGCAATCTTCTTTTTCATATGCTTACTCCTTTGCGCCCAGGAAGTCGGCTTTGATGCGCTGCCAGGCGGCCCTGGGGTCAGGAGCGGCGGTGATAGGCCGACCCACCACGATGTAGTCGGAGCCCAGTTCCCTGGCCATTTGCGGGGTGGTCACCCGGGCCTGGTCGTCGATGCTGCCTTCGGGGTAGCGGATGCCGGGTGTCACGGTAAGAAAACTTCCCCCGCAGGCTTCCTTCACCAGGCGCACTTCCAAAGGCGAACACACCACGCCGGAAAGCCCGGCCTCCTTGGCGTTTTTCGCGTAGTGGATCACCGTTTCGCCCATGGGCCTAGCGATGAGCAGTTCCTTTTGCATGGCCGTCTCGCTGGTGCTGGTAAGCTGGGTCACGGCGATTAATTTAATGTCTTTCCCCGGCGCGGCGCCCTGATGGAGCCCCTCAAGAGCAGCCTCCATCATGGCCTTCGTTCCAGCGGCGTGAACATTCACCATGTCGATCCCCAGGCGGGCTACGTTCGCCATAGCCCGCTTTACGGTGTTGGGAATGTCGTGAAGCTTCAAATCAAGAAAGATAGAGAAGCCCATGTCCTTCGCCTTGCGGACGATGTCCGGGCCTTCCCCGTAAAAAAGCTCCATACCAATTTTGAGAAAGGGCTTTTCTCCCGCAAAGCGGGAAAGGAAACTATCGAATTCCCCCCGACCCGGAAAGTCGCATGCTACGATCACATCCTTGCAATTCATCTTCACTGATGCGACCTCCCTATGATGCCGGAAAGGGATTCTATCCTATACTTATCCATCTTCTGCGGCAGTTCCTCGATGATCTTCTTGCACGCCCAGGGGTCCACCAGATTTTGCGAACCCACCTGCACGGCGGCCGCCCCGGCAGACATCATCTCCAGCACATCGTCGGCACAAGCAATCCCGCCTACGCCCATGATGGGGATCTTGACCCGCTCATACACCTGATAGACCATCCGCAAGGCCACCGGCTTGATGGCCGGGCCCGAGAAGCCCGCCATTTTGGTGGAGACGATAGGCCGGCCGGTGCGCGGGTCGATAACCATGCCCAGCAGCGTATTAATGAGCGTCAGCCCGTCGGCCCCGGCCTCTTCGCAGGCCACGGCGATCTGGGCAATGTCCGTCACGTTGGGCGTAAGCTTCATATAAACAGGCTTTTTGCAGGCAGCCTTCACCGCCCGGCACACCTGCGCCGCGCCCTCCGGCGTCACACCAAAGGCCATGCCTCCGTGCTGTACGTTGGGGCAAGAGATATTGACCTCCAGAATGTCGATGCCTTCCTGCGCATCCAGCGCGGAGGCCACCTGCACGTATTCCTCCAAAGAGAACCCGGCGACGCCCGCGATGACAAGCCCCTTATAGAGCTTGCGCAGCCGGGGCAGCTCGTGAGCGATAAAGCTTTCCACGCCCGGGTTTTGCAGCCCGATGGCGTTGAGCACTCCCTCCCGGCACTCCGCCACCCGAGGAAGGGGGTTGCCAAAGCGGGGCTCCTGCGTCACCGCTTTGACGGCGATGCCCCCCAGCAAGTTGATATCATAAAACCGCACCATCTCATACCCGTAGGCAAAGGTGCCGCTGGCGGGGATCACCGGATTTTTTAGGTCAAAACCGCCCAATTTTACGGTAAGATCGCTCATAGTTTCACCTCACTGGAAAGGAATACAGGGCCTTCCAAACAAATGCGCTTGCGGCCCGTAAGCATCTCGCACGAGCAGCTCATGCACACGCCCACGCCGCAGCCCATGCGCGCCTCAAAGGACAGCTGCCCTTCCCCGCCCAAACCGTGGACCGCCTTTAGCATGGGCATCGGCCCGCAGGAAAAGTAGTAATCGTACTGCATCTGCTTGAGGGCATCGGTCACAAAGCCCTTCATTCCAACGCTCCCGTCCACAGTGGTGACGGTGACCTTCGCGCCCAGGTCTTCAAACTCCTTGACGTAGAACACATCTGCGGAAGTATTAAAGCCCATGACGCAGGATACGTCCTCGCCTTTGAGCCTTTGCATCAGCGCGTACAGGGGCGGAACGCCCACCCCGCCGCCGATGAGCACGATCTTTTTGCCCCGGGCGGGGGCGATGGTATAGCCATTGCCAAGGCCGGTAAGTAAGTCCAGCTTCTCCCCGCCCGTCATCGCCGCCATCTTCTCCGTTCCCTTGCCCATCTCTTTATAGATGATGGAAAGGGACTCCTTGTCCCAGTGGCACACGCTGATGGGCCGGCGCAAATAAAGCCCATCCAGGCGGATGTTCACAAACTGCCCGGGGTGCGCGATGGCGCTTGTATCCCCCATCAGTTTCATTTCCCATACGTCCTTGGCGATGGACTTGTTTCCCGCCACCTCATAAATGCCCTGCTTAACCATTGGCAGCCTCCTCGCTATCAATAGTGGATACATTCAAAGTGATTTCTTCCAATACATTCAGGAGCACCGCCACCGTATCCAATGAGGTGAACACGGTCACGTTGTTCTCCACTGCCAGGCGGCGGATGAGGAACCCGTCCTGCCGGTGGGTATCCCCGGCCTGCTCGCTCATGGTATTGATCACGTAGGCCACATAGCCCAGCTTCAGCGATTCCTGGATCTCGTTGCTGCCTTAGCTGATTTTTTTCCGCTTGCGGGTGCGGATGCCGTTCTCTTTAAGGTATGCTGCGGTGCCCGCCGTAGCCTCGATATTAAAGCCCAGGTTATAAAACCTTCGAATCAGCGGCAGCGCCCTTGCCTTGTCCTCATCGGCGATGGTGGCCAGCACCGTGCCGTAGTTGACAACGCGCATGTTGGCGGCCTGCAAAGCCTTATACAGCGCGCGGTTCAGCGTATCGTCATAGCCGATGGCCGCGCCCGTGGACTTCATCTCTGGCGACAGGTACGCGTCCGCACCACGGATCTTGCTAAAGGAGAACACAGGCGCCTTCACGTACCAGCGGCGGCGCGGGGGCGCGATGCCGGTGGCAAAACCCTGCATTTTAATGGTCTTGCCCAGGGCGATTTTTGTAGCCATGTTGGCCAGGCGCACGCCCGTTGCCTTGGAGATAAAGGGCACCGTGCGGGAGGAGCGTGGGTTTACTTCGATGACGTAGACCTTATTCTGCTCGTCCACGATGAACTGCACGTTGAAGGGGCCTTTGATGCCGATGCCCAGCCCCAGGCGGATGGTGTAGTCCACAAGGATTGCCCGGACCTCATCCGTCACATCAAAAGGCGGGTAGACGCTGATGGAATCCCCGGAGTGGACGCCCGTGCGCTCCACGTGCTGCATGATGCCGGGGATATACACATCCGCCCCGTCGCACACCGCGTCCACCTCCAGCTCCTTGCCGGAAATGTAGCGGTCCACCAGCACCGGCTGGTCCTCGGTTACTAGCACAGCCTCGCTTAAGTACTGGACAAGCGCGTTATCGTTGTGCACGATCTGCATTGCCCGGCCGCCCAGCACGTAGGAGGGGCGAACCAATACCGGGTAGCCTATTTCGTTGGCGGCCTTCAAGCCATCCTCGATCTTTGTCACCGCGCGCCCCGGGGGCTGGGGGATGCCTAATTGGCGCAGCGTCTTTTCGAAGCTGTCACGGTTCTCCGCCCGCTCGATGGCGGCAACGTCCGTGCCGATAATGGGCACGCCCAGGTTGTGCAGCCGCTCCGCCAGGTTGATAGCGGTTTGTCCACCCAGGGAGACGATGACGCCATAC
>JAEWAH010000307.1 GCA_023391725.1 Bacillota bacterium
GGCTACGCCTTCTATGGTATCCCCCAGCCAGCCCTTGGCGTGGCCGGGGATCGATTCAAATTGTTCTGCTGTGAGGTCTGCTTTGAACAAATACCTGTCCATAGGGTAGTTGTTGGAGCCTTTCAAAAGCGGCCAAATGCGCTCACGGGCGTACAGCCCCTCCAGAGGCTTGCCCAGCAGGCACCCCGCGATCCGCCCGGCCCAGGCGCCTTTCAGCCGTTCAAGATACTTTTCGCGGCTGGGCAGGGGATGATCGGGCGCCTTCCCGGCAGGCTTCGCTTTTTGGATCTCCTCCCATGCGGAGGGTTCCACGTACTTAAAATCAGCCTTCACCGGGGCGGAGAGCAGCTTTATTTCCATGGCTTTCGCCTGAGCATACATATCCTCCGTCATGGCCGCCTTTGCGATGGCCAAGCATTCTTCCTTATATTGTTCCACTTGCCGGCCTTCCAGGCTCGCCTGCTCCCATTCCACATCCAGCCCCTGGGCATATTTCAGCCACGTCAGCGACTTGATCAAAAAAATCACTCCCTCTTTTGATCTCTGCGGCGATTATAGCAACCGGACTGCTCCCTGTCAATCATGCTTTACAGATTAATTTGGAATCTAAAATAAATTTAAAAAATTTACCGTGCCACCGATCGGTCCGTTCATGCAAATTTACAGCCAGAAAGAGGAATTTATCTATGTGCGGGAGAAAATTTCTGATATGTTGCTGCTCCTGCTCCGGCAGCCACGAAAGACATGCCTGAAATAATATCGAGCGAAGAGGAGAAATGGTTATGAAGCGAACCCTTACCCGCCTGGCGGCCCTATCCCTGGCGGCTTTGATATTTTCCGCCGCTCCCGCCCTGGCCGAGGAGGACGTGCAATCCTCCGCAACCCAAAATGCTGGCTCTGGCTCCGGCTCCTTTGCGGACGCCGCGTCCTCCGCAAGGCCCGAAGATGCATATGTTGGCGTCCAAGTCGATCCGGATAGGGTATCGGAAGGCGATACCCTCTCCTTTGGCTACTATGAGCAGAATGGCGACCGGCAGAGACTCCAGGAACCCATCAAATGGATCGTGCTGGAGAAAAAGGACGGCATGTTCCTGCTCCTGTCTGGCAGCGGGCTTGATACGGGGGCGTATAACGATGAAAAGGTACGGGCAGACTGGTCGGAATCTTCCCTTCGGCAATGGCTCAATACCGACTTTCTCAATATGGCCTTTACTCCGGAGGAACAGGAAAGCATCATAGAGACCGCCATTGTAACTCCTGGCGGCAGCTTCCGCTCGCCTGTCACAAAAGAGAAGATCAAGATTGCCGAGGCTCCCGACACAAAGGACAAAGTGTTTTTGCTTAGCGTCAGCGAGGTGCAGGAGTATTTCCCCAAGGCAAGCCAAAGGCGGTCAAAGAACAACGGTTACCTGCGAGGCATGCCATTGGATGTAAAGCCGTATCCCGCTGGAAATACGAAGGATGATTTCAGGTACGGCAACTGGTGGCTGCGGGATATCCGGGCGGATAAGGGGATCAACTGCGGTTTCCACGTAAAATCGGATGGCAGCATCGCCTCCGCCGGGCAGATCAATTTGGTGCGCTACGTCATCCGCCCCGCGATTTGGGTGGATCAGGACGCGCTCTTTTACAATGAAAACTAAGGTGCATACTCCGCTGTCATCCCTCGGAGCGCGAAGAATCTTGCTGCAGCATGCTAATCCAAGATTCTTCGTCACTTCGCGCTGAAGTCATGACATTACGCTGCTAACGCATAAAGAGGGGCGCACCGAAGTTGTTTTCGGTGCGCCCCTCTTAAAAAAATTCTATTCTTGCTTTTATGGGACTTACGGCCGTGACAGCGTCCCGTCTGGGCGGCGGCTGTTGGTCCAGGTGGGAAGCGCGGTATCGCAGGGGAATTTCGCGGCCAGCTTTTCGTCGATATCGATGCCAAGGCCCGGCTTATTATTGGGGTATACGTATCCACCCCGAAGCTCCGGGCTGCCGGGGAACACATCCTGGCTGGCCTGGGTGAACCCGGACCATTCCTGGATGCCGAAATTCCAGCTGGACACGTCCAGGTGGATGTTGGCGGCATGGCCCACCGGGGATACATCTCCCGGCCCGTGCCAGGCGGTGCGTACGCCGAAGGCTTCGCAGAAGGCCGCAAGCTTCCTGGCCGGGGTGATGCCGCCGATGTGGCTGATGTGGCAGCGGATATAGTCGATGAGCTTCTTGGAAATCAATTGCGTCCACTCCATGGGATTCACGAACAGCTCGCCCATGGCGATGGGCGTGTGCGTCTGATGGCGCATGATCTCAAACCAGTCCACCTGCTCCGGGGCCAGGCCGTCCTCATAGAAGAACAGCCGGAAGGGCTCCAATTCCCTGGCCAGGCGCACGGATTCAATGGGCTCCAGGTGTTCGTGCACGTCGTGGCAGAACTCCACCCCAAACCCAAACCGGTTGCGCATGTAGTCAAACAGCTTCGTTACCGACAGTTGATATTGCAGCGGATCGTAATAGGCCCCATCGCAAGCGCCTTCTGGCCGCAGGGAGGAAAGGGGCTGGATGCCCCCGGCATTCCCGCCGTAGCCGCCGTGCTGAAGCCGTATCACCTGCACGCCCGTTTCCATAAAGGCCTGCACCCGGTCGCCCACTTCTTCCAGCGTCTTTCCGTCGGCGTGGCGGTACACGCGCACGCCTTCGCGCACCTTGCCGCCCAGCAGCTCATACACAGGCATGTTCGCCAGCTTGCCCTTGATGTCCCACAGCGCCATGTCCACTCCGGACAGGGCGTTGTTCATAATGGGACCGTTGCGCCAGTAGGCCGACACCATAGCCATCTGCCAGATGTCCTCGATGCGGGAGGCATCCTTGCCAACCAGCATGGGTTTCAAGGAATGCTCCACCTCGTAGGCCACTGTCTGGAACCGCTGGGTGAATGTGGCGCAGCCCAGGCCGTACAGACCAGGCTCGCTGGTATCCACCCGCACCACTACCAGGGGGATCCTTTGGGGGGCCGTTAAAATGGCCCGGATATCCGTGATCGTAAGTGCCATAAAGTCATCTCCTTTATTCTTCTGTTTTTTTATCTTCCTGGTCCATTCGTGCCATGGCTGCGTCTTTTTGCCGCTGGATCCATCCCTTGTCGATCCACACGGAGGGCGCGAACCACTCTGGCTGGCCGGGCAGCGTCAGGCCGCCATCCACGCGGATGACTTCGCCTGTGATGTAAGAGCCCTTGTCGCTGGCCAAAAAAGCCGCTAGTTCACCTGTGTCCCTGGGCACGCCCATACGGCCCAGGGGGATGGAATCCTCGATGGGGTAGTACGGGCGGCCGTTGATAATGTCTCCCGCCTTGGCATCCACCGGCGGGCGGTTGGGGCGCACGCGGGTCGCGCCAGGGGCGATGCAGTTGACCCGTATCCCGTAAGGGGAAAGGTCCAGGGCCAGGGACTGGGCCGCACGGTTGATGGCGGCCTTGACCCCCCCATAGATGAAGTCGTCGGGGTGTGCTGATTCGCCCCGGGTGGAGGTCACAAAGAGGATGGAGCCTTGTACGCCATCCCTGACCATGATCCGGGCAGCTTCCCCCGCGGCCATCAGGTAGCCAATGAAATTGGTGTCCACGATGTATTGCATGTCTTCCCTGGTGGCAGTGAGGATGCTGCTGCGGGCATCCCGCCCGGCGTTGTTAATCAGAAGGTCCAGCCTTCCCAGATCTTTGCGGCCCTGTTTTACCACGTTTTCCGCCGCGCCTTTTTCCTCCAGCTTCGCCTGATAGATAAAGCAGCGGCGGCCCAGCTTCTCCACCTGCTCCCGGGTTTCTTCCGCGCCTTCCTGGTTGCGGGAATAGGTGATGGCTACGTCATACCCCTGGTCTGCCAGCACCAGCGCGCAGCCCTGGCCGATGCCGCTGGAGCCGCCGGTAACGACGGCCCCCTTTGATGTTTGCATGCGTACGCCTCCTT
>JAEWAH010000003.1 GCA_023391725.1 Bacillota bacterium
AAGGAATCCCTCTTCCAGGGAGAGCATGCCTGTGCTGCCCGCAAGCCGGTCTTCTTTCAGGAGCAGTGTTACAAGCTTTTCGTTGAGCAGCGGCCCTCCGCCCCGTTTCAGCCCGTCCTTCCACAAGGTGAAGCGGCAGCCTTCCCGGTAGCGGGTGCAGTAGAAGGCTTTGCTGTTTTCGGCTACATTACCTTCCTTGCATAATGGACAGTGCACATCGGGGAGCGGCTGCACGGGAGTCTTGGCCTTGGCCTTGCCTTTGCCCCGCTCCTCCCGGGCAAAATTCCCGGCGGCGCTGTCCTCCCTGGCGTAGCGCACCAGAAAATCGCACAGGCGGCGTATACCCGAAAGGAATTCCGGGGCTTGCTGTCCGCCGGAAGCGATCCGGTCCAAGGCCAGTTCCCAGCGGCCTGTGGTTTCGGGGGAAGAAATCTCCTGCGGCGCTACCCGGATGAGCTCGATACCCTTTTCCGCGGCGGTAATGGTCCGGCCCTTTCGCTGGGCATAGCCCACCTCCACCAGCCGCTCGATGATGGCGGCGCGGGTGGCGGGAGTGCCAAGGCCGCTGCCCTTCATTTGCTCCCGTAGTTCCTCGTCCTCGATATCCCGGCCCGCATGCTCCATGGCGGAAAGCAAGGTACCGTCGGTATGAGGCGATGGGGGCTTGGTTGTTTCTTTCTTGGAGGAAACCTTTTGGACTGTGCGGGTATCCCCGGGAGAGAGCGCGGGGATGGGGGAATCGTCCTCGCGGGTTTTCTCGATTCCCTCGTAGACCTTCTTCCAGCCCAATTCCTTGATGGTCCGGCCTGTGGTGCGGAAGGTGTGATCGCTCACCTTTGTGACCACTTTCAGCGCGTCATAGGTGTAGAAGGGATAAAAGGCAGCCAGCAGCCGCCGGGCGATGAGATCAAATACCTTTTTTTCTTCCGGGGGCAGTTTCAAAAGGTCCACTTTCTTTGTCGTGGGCAGGATGGCGTGGTGGTCGGAAATCTTGGTATTATCAAAGATGCGCCGGGGATGGCTGAGCTTCCCCTCCGGCATTGCGCCGGGGATCAGGGGTTGATAGACTTCCGGCAGGTGGAGCATCGCCTGCTTGGTGGGTCCCGCCATATCGTCGGGCAAGTGCCTGCTATCGGTGCGGGGGTAGGTGATGGCCTTGTGCGTTTCATATAGGCTCTGGGCAAGCTTCAGCGTCTTTTGCGCGGTAAAGCCCAGCAGGCGGTTGGCGTCCCGCTGCAGTGTGGTCAGGTCATACAGCTGGGGCGGCGGCTCCTGCTTGGGTGTGGATTCAGAGAGGACGACTTGGCCTTCCCGGCCTTTCACCGCCTGGACGACGGCTTCGGCCGCATCTTTTGTGGGAAGGCGTGTGTCGTTTTCCTGTCCTTCCTTAAACCACATACCCTGGTATTCCCCGAAATCAGCGGTAACGGTGTAGTATTCCTCGGGCTTGAAGGATGCAATCTCCAACTGCCGCTTGACCAGTATGGCCAAAGTGGGCGTTTGAACACGGCCCACACTGAGCAGCGCGTTATGTTTAAGCGTAAAGGCGCGGCTGGCGTTCATGCCCACCAGCCAATCCGCCTGGGCACGGCAGGAGGCGCTGGTATACAAGTTATCGTAAGCCGTGCCGGGCTTTAGTGCCGCAAAACCATCTTTGATGGCCTCGTCCGTCATGGAACTGATCCACAGCCTGTCCACGGGCTTTTTGCACCCGGCCTGCTGGTAGATGAAGCGGAAGATCAATTCGCCCTCCCGCCCGGCGTCGGTGGCGCAGATCACCCGGTCCGTTTCCTTGGCGCACAGAAGCTTTTTTAGAATAGAGAACTGCCCGCGGGTCTTGGGCAGCACCTTCAAGGGGATGCTTTCCGGCAGGATGGGCAGATCATCCATCCGCCATTTCTTGTACTTTTCATCCAATTCGTCCGGGTCGCAAAGCGCCACCAGGTGGCCGATGGCCCAGGTTACGATATATTGCTCCCCAACAAGGCAGCCCTCACCTTTTTCCCGGCACTTGAGTACCCTGGCGATGTCACGCCCTACGCTGGGCTTTTCCGCTACGACGACCGTGTGGCCCATGACTTACCTCCACCCAGGGGCTTTGCCAGGGGACTCTGTCCCCTGGACCCTTGCCAAAGGGATATATCCCTTTGGAATCCCCCATATATGGGATATATATTCCATATATCATTCAACCGACAGAATAAAACATCCTTCCAGACTGCTGCAGAATCTCTAAAGCAGAATGGAAGGATACAGGAATTATATAAGTTCGCTCCTGCGGGAGCGACCAAAGGGCTTTCCGGTCGCCCTTTGGAAACCTTCGGGGGCGACTGTTGAATGTGCTCACCTAATAAAATGGCTTACATAGCTACCTGGACAGTAATCTCCGGACGAGCTTGCAGACGGGGAAAGTCTTTATTCCCCTCCAGAGGAGGGGTTGCGCGAAGCGACGGGGTGGTTGAAAAGGCGGTGGCGAAGCCTGACGGGGGCTCCTTTGTTGAGGCCTTGAGGTATCACCAAGTGCATATCTTATGCGTTGAGGACCGCCAGCCCCTGCTCGTCCTCGAACTGGTTGGTGTAGAGGTGATAGTAGTGGCCCTTTTTGACGATGAGCTGGTGGTGGCTGCCCTCTTCGATGACCTTACCGTCTTGAATGACCAGGATGCGGTCAGCGGAGCGGACGGTGGAGAGGCGATGGGCGATAATAAAGCTGGTACGGCCCGTGAGCACCTGCTGGATGGCCTTTTGGATAAGCTGTTCCGTCTCGGTATCCACGGAGGAGGTGGCCTCGTCCAGAACAAAGATGGCAGGGTCAGAAAGGATCGCCCGGGCGAAGGAGATAAGCTGCTTTTCGCCTGTGGACAGGCGGTTGCCTCCTTCGCCCACATCGGTATCATACCCCTTTTCCAGGCGCAGGATGAAGCTTTCGGCGTTCACCAATTGGGCCGCGCGGTGAATCTCCTCATCGGTGGCCTCCATACGGCCATAGCGGATATTGTCGCGGATGGTGCCGCTGAACAGGTGCGGCTGCTGGAGCACGTAGCCAAGATTGCTTTGCAGCCAAAGCTGGCTGCGCTTGCGGTAATCTACCCCATCAATCATAATTTGACCTTCGGTTGGCTCGTAAAAGCGGCAGATGAGGTTGACGATGGTGCTTTTGCCGCTCCCCGTTTCGCCTACCAGGGCGATGGTCTGCCCTGCCTTGACGGAGAGGCTGAAGTTTTCCAGCACATGCTCACCGCCCTTGTAGCGGAAGGACACGTTCTTAAAATCGATGTCGCCTTTAAGAGAAGGCCAATTTTCCCGCTTGGGGTGGAAATTGTCGCCAAACTGTTCCACCACCTCAGGCGAATCCACGATATCGGGCTCGGTCTCAAGAAGCGTAACCACCCGCTCCGCGGCGGCCTGGGAGCTTTGAAGCTCGGCAAAGATGCGGGCGATATCACGGATTGGCTGAAAGAACTGGATCGTATAGCTAACAAACACCTGAACGGTGCCCAGCGTCATAGCCCCGGTGAAAACATCGTAACCGCCCTTCCACAGGGCGTAGGCGGTGGCCAATGAGCCCAGGGAGACGACGATGGGCAGGTAAAGTGCGGAGAGGGAAGCGGCCCGGACGGAGCTTTTTTGCATCTGGGAAGTGAGCTCCTTGAATTCCTTGGTGTTCATCTCTTCCCGCACCAGGGTTTTGGAGGTCTTGGCGCCCATGATGCCTTCGTTGAAAGCGCCGGTGATCTGGCTGTTGGTCTTGCGCACCTGGCGGTAGGAAGCCAGGATCTTCTGCTGGAACTTCCAGCTGATCAGCGCCAGGGGCGGAATCACCACCATGATCATAAGCGCCAGCTTCCGGTTGAGCACAAACATCTGGATGCTGCACATCAAAAGGAACACCGCGCCCCAGCCCAGGTCCAGAAGCGACCAGCCGATGGTGTCGGCCAAACGCTGGGTATCGGAGGTCATGCGGGTCATCAGGTACCCCACGGGCATGGTATCATAATAGGAAAAGGGCAGCTCCTGAAGTTTGCGAAATCCCAGTTTGCGGATGGTGTAGCATACGCCCACTTCCACCCGGCCGCAGTTGCGCAGGAAGATATAGACCGAAATGATCTGAACAAAGATGATCCCCAAATAAAGCAGGATGAATGGGACTAGCCCCTCCGTGTTCTGCCCCGCGATGAAATGATCGATGGCATAGCCGGTAAGCCTGGGGAAAACCACGTCGATGCCGGCGCAGATGCCCATGAAAATGGCGATACACAAGAGGTTCTTATAGTAGGGCCTGGCGTAGCGGAGCAGCTTCTTCCACAAGCCAAGGTCGAATTGCTTGGTATAATCCATCTCTTCCTGAAACTGCACGTTACATCACCTCGGCTTCCACTTTGGCCTGGCTCTGGGTCAGTTCTTCCTCCAGGGCGCTTTGGATTTGATAAATGCGCTGGTACAACCCCGGCCGGGCACAAAGCTCCTCGTGGGTGCCCTGGTCAGCAATGCGGCCCTGGTCCAGCACCAGGATATGATCCGCCTCGCTGAGCGTTGTGATCCGGTGGCTGATGATGATGGTTGTGGCCTTATCGGGACGGCTTTTCAACGCGGCGCGGATCTGCATATCGGTCTCGGTATCCACAGCGGAAAGAGAATCGTCGAAGATCAGGATATCGCTTTCCTTCATCAGCGTGCGGGCGATGGCAATGCGCTGCTTCTGCCCGCCGGAGAGCGTTACGCCCCGCTCGCCGACGACCGTGTCATACCCCTTCTCGCTCTCCAAAATAAAGCTGTGAGCGCTGGCAATGGACGCAGCCTTGACGATCTCCTCCTGTGGCGGGTCGCGGCGCGCGATGCCAACATTCTCCCCAATGGTCTTGCTGAACAGGAACGGCTCCTGCAACACCAGCCCTACGCGGCTGCGCAGGTGCTGGCGGTCGATCTTGTCAATGGGCACCCCACCGATGGAAATGCTGCCCGACTGCGGCTCGAACAGCCTTTGAAGAAGGTGGACCAGGGTGCTTTTGCCGCTGCCTGTGCCGCCCAGGATGGCCACCGTTTCTCCGGCTTTAATGGTCATGGAAAGGTGATTGAGGATGGGCCGCGCTTCCTCATAGGAAAAGACCACATCGTCAAACACGATGTCGCCATGAAGGGACGGGCGCAGCGCGTCGGGCTCCGGGGGCTCCACGGGGTTTTGAAGAATCTCCCGGATGCGCTGCATGGAAACCCGGGTCTTGCCCGCGTCGCTCAAAATGCGGCCCAGCTGGCGCACAGGGAACAGCAGCATGCCCACATAGCTCATGAACACGATCAGCGTGCCCACGCTGATATCGCCCCGGATGGCATACCAGATGCAGATGCAAAGCGTGAGCAAGATTTGAAGCATGCTAAGTAGGTCTGCGGAGCTCCAATAGATGGACAAAAGCCCCATCAACTTGAACGTCTTTTTCCTGTAATCTTCGCTGGCCGCATCGAACTTCTCCACCTCGTGCTGCTGGCGGCCAAAGGCGCGAACAACCCGAACGCCGGTAAGGTTCTCCTGGAGTACGGCGCTCATCTTGCCTTCGCTTTCATCGCTGTAGCGGAAGTACGTGGCAATTTTCGTAAAGAACCAGAAAGCGGTGAAGAAAAGGATTGGGACCGTGATCATGCTGTAGAGCGTGATCTCCGGGCTGCGGCCCCAGAGAATCATATAGGCCACAGACAGCATGAGAACGGTGTTCACCACCTCCACCAGCTGCACGGAAAGGAAGCGGCGCACCGTTTCCACGTCGCTGGTGCAGCGTTGGATCAGGTCGCCTGTTTCTGCTTTGACGTGGAAGGAAAAGGGCAAGTGCTGCAGGTGGGAATAGAGCCTGTCCCTAAGGGTCAGAGCGATATTTTCGCTGGCCACGGCGGACCAGCGGCCTTTCAGATAGGTGAATACACCGTTAAATACGTTTAAAAGAACCAGAATAAGACCCACCAGCCAGAGATTGCGTACCAGGTACTCCCGGCTGCCCAGCATCGCCATTCCATCTTTCAGGATGCCAGGCAGGGCGCTGGGCTTCGTATCGAGAATACTGTCAACGGTTTCGGCCAGCAAAAGCGGCGTCGTGAAATTGATCAGCACGGAAAAAACAGTGCAAAAAACAGCCCCCAGATAAGTCCATCCGTTGGCGGCAACAAGATTATATAGCAGGCGGCTGCGCTGTTTTAACATAAAGGTGTCTCCTTTCCGGGACGGGCGCGATAAGCAGAAAAAAGCCATCGGCTAAAGGAGGGCCGACAGCACTTTTGCACATCAAACGGGATTGGGTTCTGCTGTGTCAAAAGGTGCGGGTAGCCGTGCATGCCTGCGAAGGTACGTGTATGGGGTGTTAGCTTATTCGGGGGGCATGCCTGCGGCCTCCATTATGAATCATGAAGAAAGGCGTATTTAGGAATATTCTTCTGCAAAGAGAAGTATACAAGAAAATGGATGAAAAAGTCAATTGTTTTGTATGCATTTATGCTGTATAAAAAAAATGGGGTTTTGCATGTCGGATTCAAGTGAAAATGCTAGATTTTCAGAACTTTTTCCCGTCTCATTGTTTCAAATCGGTTTATTTCTCTTGATTTTTACGCAATGAAAACGTACAATATATCAAAGACGACAAAAGCATCGGCACGAGAGGATGGCGGCCAATGGCTAAGCGGATACTGCTAGTGGATGACGAACCCCTGATCCTCAAGGGATTGCGCTACACCCTGGAGCAGGAAGGGTATGAAACAGAATCGGCCGCGGATGGAGAAGAAGCGCTGGCGAAGTTTTTTTCCGGCGACTTTGACCTGGTGCTGCTGGACGTGATGCTGCCCAAGCTGGATGGCATCGCGGTATGCCAGCGCATCCGGGAGTACTCAAGCGTGCCCATCATCATGCTCACCGCCAAGGGCGAGGACATGGATAAGATCCTGGGCCTTGAGTATGGCGCCGATGATTACATGACCAAGCCTTTCAACATTCTGGAAGTGAAGGCAAGGATCAAGACCATCCTGCGCCGGGCCGGGCACGGCGGCGGCACGGAGGAAAAGAAGATTGTAAGAGTGCGGGACATGGAAGTCAACGTGGTCAACCGCACTGTTACATTAGGCGGCAAGGAGGTCAAGCTCACTGCCAAGGAGTTTGACCTGCTCCAGCTTTTCATCAACAACCGTGGAAAGGTATTCAGCCGGGAGGCTATGCTGGAAACGGTCTGGAAGTACGACTATACGGGGGATGCCCGCACGGTGGATGTACATATCCGGCGCCTGAGGGAGAAAATAGAAAGAAACACGGCCCAGCCCGAGTTTATTTTCACCAAATGGGGAGTTGGATATTATTTCACAGACAAGGATTAGGCCATTTACCAGCATTAGCTGGAAAATACTGCTCGCCTTCCTGCTGATTGTCGGAGGTTCGTTCTACGTAATGGCGACCTCCCTGACCAGCCTGGTGGGCGACTATCTTTTTGAACAGCGCATCCGCGCCGACCGCATCAGCGTGGAAAAGCTGGCCGTTCAGATTGGCCCTCTTTTGGGTGGGGCCAAGGCACAGGAGCTCACCGACCGGCTGAAAGAGGCCGGGGGCGAACTGGGCGGACGGCTGATGGTGCTGGACGCGGATGCCAAGGTGCAGTTCGACAGCTTTTCCGAATGGAACGGCGTGCGTTTGCAATACCCGGAAGTGCTG
>JAEWAH010000010.1 GCA_023391725.1 Bacillota bacterium
CTTCATCCCCTCCAAATTTGATCCGGTGGCATAATACATCATGTTTTTCTCGGTGAGTTCCTCCCGGGAAAGCACCGTGTTCACCTGGCCGCGGTACATCACCATACAGGAATCCGCCACCTTGTAGATCTCCGGGAATTCCGAGGAGAACACCAGGATCGCCTTCCCGCTTTGGGCCAAACGCAAAATAAGATGATAGATCTCGAACTTGGTGCCCACGTCGATGCCTTGGGTAGGATTATCGAAGATCAGGATATCGGCTTCCGTCTCCAGCCACCGGCCAAGAATCACCTTCTGCTGGTTGCCGCCCGACAGGGAGGTGATGGGGTTTTTGGGGCTCCCGACCTTGATGGACAGCGCCTGCCGCTGCCTTTCGAACCTGGCGGATTCTTTGGCGGGGCTAATGAGCAGGCTCTTGTCCCTTGTATTGAAATAAGCCATGGAGGTATTGTCATAAATGCTTAAATGATTCAGGATGCCCCGTTCCTTGCGGGAGCGCGGCACCATGGCGATTCCTCTTCGCATGTGACTCAAAATCGTGCTTGTGGTGCGCAAAGGCGCGCCATCCACCAGGATCTCTCCCGTGCAGGGGACCGCGCCGAACAGCGCGTCAGCCAGCACGTCACGGCCCGAGCTTTGCAGCCCGGTGATGGCAATGATCTCGCCCTTATGCAAATCAAAGGAGATATGCTCAAAGCCGCTCGCGCACAAGTCTTTTACGGAAAGGGCCACCTCGTGCGTAGCGTAATCTGGCTTGTTGTCAAAATCGTCATTGGCCAGCTGCCGGCCGATCATCATTTCCGTGACCGACGACTCGTCGATATCGGTGAAGCTCCCCTGGGATACGAGACGGCCGTCCCGCAGGACATAATAAGTCTCGCAAATTTCAAACAGCTCGGGCATCTTGTGGGAAATATATATGAAACTGACACCTTCCTGCTTAAGCTGCCGCATGATGACAAAGAGGTTTTCGATCTCGCGGGTGGTAAGGGCCGTAGTTGGCTCATCCATGATGATGAGTTCGCATTTGAAGAGCAGCGCCCTGGCTATCTCCACCAGCTGCTTTTCTGCCGGCTGCAGGGAATTAACAAGCGCCCAGGGGTCAATGTGCACCTGCATGCGCTCAAATACTTTTGCAGCCCTTGCGGCCATTTCCTTTTTGTCAAGGAAAAGGCCATTTCTCAGCTCTTCGGCCAGGTACATGTTTTCAAAGACCGTCAGATCATTGCACAGGTTCAATTCCTGATGGATGAAGCGGATGCCCAGCTTCATGGCGTTCAGGGAATTTTCGATATGCACCCTTTTCCCGTCCAGGCAGATCTCGCCCTCGCTTGGGGGAAAGGTGCCGGCCAGCACATTCATCAGCGTGGATTTCCCCGCGCCGTTCTCGCCCAACAGGCCCACGATCTCACCCGGCTTCACGGTGAAATCTACATGGTCCACTGCGCGGACGGGACCGAAATCCACCACGATCCCTTTCATTTCAATGAGCAACGGCTGCCCCTCCTTCATTTCGAGCGGAGAATGTGGCACGGGCCGGCTGGCATGGCGGCCGGCCGGCCCGCGCAAGTGGGTTCCAATTAAATATTAAACAAAGAACGTATTAGTTGGCGATGCTGTAGCGTTCGATGAACTCCTTGCTGTTGCGGAAGGATTCCACGGTGTTCTTGTCGATCTCGATGGAGGGGATCAAGAACAGCTGGCCCTTGATATCCTGGCCCTGGTACTGCTCGCCCTTGGCGGCTGCAATGCCCAGACGGATAGCTTCGCGGATGAAGGAGGGGCTGAAGAAGTAGGTCACCAGGTCGATCTTCTGGTTGTCATAGGTGGCCAAAGTCTCGCGGCGGCCGCCCACGCTGGTGATCAGCTTGATGTTCTGCTCGCCGGTGAAGGCGTTGAGGGCAAGGGTAATGCCGTCCACGATCTCATCGTCATGGGTGCAGACGAAGTCTACATCGGCGATGGCCTTGGGATCGGTGGTGTTCAGCCAGTTCTCCATGAATTCCTGGGACTTGGCGTTGGACCAGTCGGTCTGGAAGGGCTCATGCACCAGCTCGAACTGGGCGGCATAGGGGGAAGCGTTGAGCACGTCCAGCATGCCCTGGGTACGCTGGATGGAAACGGTGGAGCTGTCGCCGATGAATTGCAGGTACTGCAGCTTCTCGCCAGCATCCAGACGATCCTTGAAGTACTTGAGCAGGTAGTTGCCCATCCAGTTGCCGATGGTCACGTTGTCGCCCATGATCTCGGCGGTCTTGCCTTGGAAGTTTTCGATGAGGCGGTCATAGATGATCAGCTTCACGCCGGCATCCACGATGGTCTGGGCGGCATTGCGCAGCTGCTCGCCTTCCAGCGGCCACAGAACGATAACGTCCGGACCCCAGGTGAGGATGTTTTCGATGGCGGCGATCTGCTTGGCGGCTTCGCCGCCCACTTCGAACTTGTACTCCAGGTTGTCAGCGCCCATGGCGGCTACCTGCGCTTCGATCTCAGCGCGGGCGTGGGCAATGCTTTCCCCAAGGAAGCCGTGGTCCGCATCCGGGGTCACGATGCCGATCTTCAGGGGAGCGGCGAAGGCGACCGAAACGGACAGCACAAGTACCAGGGACAGGATCAGTGCTACCAATTTCCTCATGATGTTACCTCCTGCGTGTATTTTGTATGACTCATCGGCCATTGAGGCTGGCCGAGAAATCCAGTGGGCCGCGGCGCGGCGCGGAGGATTCACGCACCATCAGCCGGTGGGGGAGGATGACCTCACGTGTCTTAAGAACATGCCGGAGCCTGCCTTCCAGCATCTCCATGGCCGTAAGTCCCAGATCAAAGCAGGGCTGGGCCACGGTGGTCACGTAGGGGTGGAACATGGTGGTCTGCTCCACATCGTCAAAGCCCGCCACGGTCACATCTTCCGGCACCCGAAAGCCCATCTCCCTGGCACTTGCGATGGCGCCCAAAGCCAGCATGTCGGAGATGCAGAACAGCGCCGTGGGCCGCCGTTCCTGGCTTAAGAGGGACTTGGCGGCGTCGTACCCGCTTTTGAAGGTATAGTCCGCCGTGGCGCGGCGGATATATTCCTCCTTCGGGGGTGTGCCAGCCTCTTGGAGGGCGTCCCGGTAGCCTTTTTCGCGCAGCTGGGTGGAGATGTAGTTGTTCACGCTGCTGATCAGGCCGATTCGCGTATGGTTCAGCCTCAAAAGGTACTCCATGACTTCCGAGGATGCCGCGTAATTGTCGATGGACACCCGGGGGATATCGATGGAAGGGTCGTACTCGGAGCACTGCACCAGGGCGAAATGCTCGGCGTATGGCCTAAGCCAGTCGGCCCCGTGCTCAGTCGCCAGGAGGATCGCCCCGTCCGCCTGGTGGCGAACCAGCATATCAAGCGCCTCTTCCTCCTGTTGCCTCTCTCCCTCGGTATTGCAAAGGAAGGAACTGTATCCCAACTGGTGGGCGGCTTTGCCGATGCCTGCGATGATGTGGGCGTAATAGGGATTGGTGATATTGGGGGCCAGGATAAGAATGATACGGCTCTCGTTGCGCCTAAGGTTCCGGGCCGATACATTAGGGGTGTATTGCAGGCTCTCAACAGCTTCCATCACCCGGCGGGCTGTTTCAGGGCTGACCTGGCCATTCCCGTTTAGGACCCGGGAGACCGTTGCCACAGACACCTTTGCGGCCTTGGAAACGTCCAGTATTGTCGCCATCGCGCCGTCTCCCGCCCACCCGGCGGGAACGCCCCCTTCCGGCTTTTGGAGCATCAATATGTATGCAGTAATCGTTTACACGAATGTAGCACGCAAGGGGAATCCTGTCAAGATATTTTTTTCTATACGTGCAAATTTAACAAACAATCTTATCATAAATGTGTATTCATCTGAAAGGAATAGTATACGCAAAGAAACTTTATTCAAATAAATAATAAAGAATTAAATAAACATCCATGGCAGGGATGATTAGTCCAGGCGCAGAACTCGATATTATCACCATTGCATCCGGGGAGGGAAAGCATGGACAGGCGGCTTTATGAAAACATCGAGAACTATATGCTGACTTGCATGAAGGATAGCGCCCACGACAAGGAGCATGTGTATCGTGTTCTGTATGTAGCCCTCGATATCGCAGCCACAGAAGAAAATATCGATAGGAACGTATTGGTGGCATCCTGCCTGCTGCACGATATTGGCAGAGAGGCGCAATATAGGGATCCTACTCTCTGCCACGCAGAGGAAGGCAGTAAAATGGCGTATGATTTTCTTATAAAAAACGGCTGGGTACCTCAAAGGGCCGCGCATGTGAGATCATGCATCCTGACGCACAGGTACAGGAGCGACAGGTCGCCCCAAAGCATCGAGGCAAAGATTTTGTTTGATGCGGACAAGATTGACGCCACGGGCGCCCTGGGGATCGCCCGGACCTTGATCTACCAGGGGCAAGTCTCCCAGCCATTGTACTCCGTGGATGGGGAAGGGAATGTGATGGATGGCGCGGGGGAGGAGCCGCCCTCCTTTTTCCGGGAGTACAAGTTCAAGCTGGAAAAGGTCTACGACAGTTTCTATACGTCAAGAGGTCATGCTATCGCCCGGGAGCGCCGGGCAGACGCAGTATCGTTTTATGACGCCATGCTCAAGGAAGCAAACGACTGCTATATAAACGGGAAACGAGATCTAAACGTCCTTTTGAAATAGCTTACAAGGGAGCCGGGAGACCGGCTCCCTTTTTCATAAAGTTCTAATCTATTTTTTATCAATCTTCAGTTGATGCTGCCATTTTTTAGGTGTACACTGCACAATGTTATCCGGAAATAGAAATATCAATGACAACCTTGGCCTTATATGGGGAGGATTCTTGTATGGAAACAAAATGGGCGGTCCTGCGCCGGATCGCAATCCTTGCCGCGGTGGTGACTCTGCTTGCTGGCTGCCTGCCGGCGAACGCCGCTCTTGCCCAGAGCGGGTCTTCTGCCACGGGCAGCCTTGTAAGCGCGTATCCGCAAGTAGTGGAGGCTTTCCGCGCAAAGATACTTGAGATGATGGAAACGGACGGCATCCCCGGGGCGGCCGTGATCCTGGTGGATGATGAGCAGGTGCTCTGGGCCGAAGGCTTCGGGGTCAGGGAAAGGGGCAAACCAGACCCTGTCGATCCTGATACCATCTTCAGCGTACAGTCCATTACCAAGACGTTCACCGCCACCGCCATAATGGAAGCCGTCAATGAAGGGCTTTTGGACCTGGATGAACCTATCACCACGTACCTTCCCGATTTTACCGTGAACAGCGTCTTTGAGGAGCATCCCGAGCGCAAGATCACTCTTCGGCTCCTGCTCAGCCACTATGCCGGTTTCACCCAGGAAGCGCCTGTGGGCGCCAATTGGGACGCCAACGACGCGACCTTTGAGGAGCATATCAAAAGCATCTCCGATACCTGGCTGCGTTTCCCCGTGGGCCAGGATTACGCCTACTCCAACCTAGGGATCGACCTGGCGGGGTATATCCTGGGCAAGGTGACGGGGCGCGGCTTTGTGACCTATGTGGATGATTTTCTCACAACCAAGGCCGGCCTTGAAAGCAGCACGCTGGATATGGTCAAGGTCAGGGAAAATCGCAACAGGGCCATGGGGCACAGCTCCCTGCAATGGAAGATCGCGCCCAATATCGCCATGATCCCTGCTGGTGGGCTGTATGCAAGCGCTCATGATATGGGGAAGTTCATCCAGTATCATCTGAAAAACCAGGACGCCCTTAGTGAAATGTACCGTGTAGCCTTCCCCGCGCCGGGGCAGCCGGAGGGGTATGCGCTGGGGATCGGCACTTCAGTCCGCCACGGGACGGTCTATCATGACCACGGCGGCGGGGGCTACGGGTTTTCTTCCAGCCTGATTTGGTATCCCGAGCTTAAAATTGGCGTTGCTGTGCTTACGAATTCAGCCGATACGCCACCCGATTATATCTGGCCCTATTCCATGGGGGAATGGCTGCTGGACAGCATCATCAGCGATCCCGCGTCCCAATACCATACCCGGCTGA
>JAEWAH010000025.1 GCA_023391725.1 Bacillota bacterium
ATGTAAAACCGTCTGTGCGCGTCCCGCAGGCTAAGCGCGCCGTGGAGTATCCGCAAGGAGCCCTCGATGTTCACCCGGACGATGTCGATGAACCTGTCGCATGCCATCTCCAGAAAGCCGCCCTCAAAATCGATGCCTGCCACGTGAAGCAGCATATCGATGGGCACTCCTCTGCTTTGGACATATGAGAACAGCGCCGCCACTTCCCCGGCGTCGGTCAGGTCGCAGGCAAATATCTCCGCGATCCCCCCGTACTGCCTGCTGATACCCTCGGCCAGCGATTGAAGGCTTTGCTCATCCCTATCTGTCAGGTACAGGTCGTACCCCCTACGGGCGCATTCCATGGCCATGGCGCGCCCCAGCCCGCCGGCCGCGCCTGTGATGAGCACCCTCATACCGCACCCTCCCCATAGGCTAAAATGCCTCACAGCTTTTCGCTTAACTCAAACAGCCGCTTGCCATCATCTGCCCGGTCCGCCCGCCTGTCATAAGGGACTGGCTTTGAATCCTTGTAATACAACTCTGTCTCGCCAAAGGATGGCGCACTTATATATCCATAGGTCCTGGCCGCTTCTTCCGGCATTATGCCTCCCCTTTGGCGCAGGCGCCACACGAAACGCACCAGGCCGTTGGTCTGCTTGAGGCCAATGTCCGTTTTCACCAGCCCAGGGTCCACCACATAGGCCCGTATCCCCTGCTGATTATACCTACGGTTAAATTCTTTGGCGAACAGCATATTGCACAGCTTCGATTGCTTGTAAGCCCCAAGGCAGCTGTACCGCCGCCGCTGGTACATCAGGTCATCCCAGCGGATATTGCAGTGCTTGTGGGAGCCGCTCCCGGTGATGATCACCCGGCCCCCGGCCTTTTTAAGCGCGCCCAGAAGCGCGTGGGTCATCAAAAACCCAGCCAGATGGTTTAGGGCAAACTGCTGCTCATACCCTTCCTGGGTGGTGGCATACCAGGCGCGCACGCCCCCGGCGTTGCTTATGAGCACCTGCAAGCAGCCGCCGCAGTGATCGTTCAGGTACCCGCGGATCTCCCCGGCCACACGAAGCACTTCCCGCTGCTGCGAAAGGTCGCCTGAAAAGGATGCCATCTCACCATCGGGATGCAGCCCTCGCAATTCACCTAGCGCCTTTTTGCAGTTTTCTTCCGTCCGTCCCACAAGCAGTACGCGCCAGCCCATCTCCAATAGTTTCTTGGCCGCGGCGTACCCGATCCCCGAGGTGGCGCCGGTGATCACCGCGGTATTCATGGCTGCCCTCCCGTATATTGATCGTAGACCGCCTGGGGCACGTGCGCCGTGATGGTCATCTCATAGGGCTGCGGAAAGATTCCGAAGAAATGCGCCTCAAACGGGATTTCCTTCAGAGTCAATACGCCATCTTTCAAGTCCCAGTCAAGCCGGTCATCCAGGTTGATGGGGCCGGGCAGCCAGGCCTTGGCATACACATCCACATAAGGGGTCTCCTCCGTGGGGAGCACCGTCACCTGCGCCCGGACTGCCTCCACTTTTAGGGTCTCAAACCCTCCCTCCACCGAGAAGGCCTGCCCCGCCTCGCGGGACATCATCCTACCCGTGCCCACCATAAACACGCATGTCAACGCGATCCCCGCAAGACCCACTGCCAGCAGGATCAGCCAGGTACGCACACGCTTTCTCATTCTTCCTTCTCCTCCTTACCATCTTTCTGGCCCATCATGCGCCGGGCCAGCTTTGGCAGCGCGGCCATGGTGACCTTCCACAGCGCCTTTGATCCAATGATGGTCAGGGCCCCCAGCGCCAGCAGAGTAGCCGCCAAAAAGATGGCCAGTACCCCGTATTCAATAAAGCCTTTCGATAGTTCCAACGGAGCTAACAGGACCGCGCCAGCCGCGCCCAGGATGAGCCCAATCCCCAGCGCGAATGATGTGATCATGAAAAGCACAAAGGCCAGATACACCGTGCCCACCGCCAGCCCGCCGCCCATGCGGTAAGCCAGCGCCGCGCCCACCACACGGAACGCATCCGAAAGATTCCGGGATTTCTCGGCCTTGTCGGTCGCATTCAGAGCCGTATACATCTTGGCGATGCTGTCCGGATCGCCCAGCTCCCGCATGATTTGGCTTTCGGTCTTCCCCTTGGAGCGGCCGATTTCAAAATGCTCCCGGTAATCTGCAAGAATATCGTCCCGCTCTTCCTTCCCAAGGCCATGCAGCGCCCGGTCCAAGGCCGCTAAAAATTCATTCATCTTCTTCCCCCTCCAGCAGGATATCGTTCACCTGACGAACAAAAGACAGCCATTCCTGGCGCAATAGGGCCTCCGCCCGCTTCCCCGCCTCGGTCAATTTGTAATATTTGCGGGGCGGCCCGCCGGATTCGTCCGACAGGTAGGTTTCGCACAGCCCATCCTCCTTAAGTTTGCGCAAAAGCGGATACAGCGTCCCCTCGGCAATCTCGATGCTTTTGGATATCTTATCTGCCAGTTCGTACCCGTAGGCATCCCGGCGTTTCAGCGCCGCCAGTACGCACAGATCCAACACTCCCTTTTTGAATTGCGGATTCATGACATCCCTCCCTCCTATTTATTGTCTACTATTGATTATTATTTAGTAGTTGGCCATAGTATAGCACCCTCCCGCAGGCTTTGCAAGAGGGTGCCAAAACTTTTATTTATTCTCGGGCTGGTAAACGGAAATTTAGTTTCGCGGTTTATGTTTCATCCAAGTTATGATTTTCAGTTGCATGGGAACAGCCCACCAAAAGCCTTCCCCTTGAGGGAAAGGTGGCGCGCCAGCGCCGGAAGAGGTGTGAATACACGCGCGCTTTTGAAATAATACATCCTTCTTTTCGAACAGGACACCTCTTCTGTCGCCTGCGGGCGACAGCTTACCGGAGGGGGAAGCCTGGAGCGACCGAGAGACGAAGGAACGAAGGAGTGGAACACCGGGCGCAAAGCGAACGGTGCGTAGGGCCTCAAGGGGAAGCCTTTTGGAAGCGTTTCTTGTTGCCCGATCTGATGCGCATACTCCACCCGCTAAATCCCCATTTCCCCAATCGGCAGCTTCACCGTGAACACGCTGCCCTCCCCCAGCTGGCTCTGGGCAGAAACTTCTCCCCTATGCGCCCAAACAATCTTCTGAACGATGCTTAAGCCTATGCCGCTGCCCCCCGTATGGCGGCTGCGGGAAGGATCGGCCCGGTAGAGGTAATCGAATATAAAGGGCAGGTCTTCCGGCGCGATTCCGATGCCGGTATCACGTACTTGAATGACCGCCTTGTCATCTTCCTTTTCCA
>JAEWAH010000033.1 GCA_023391725.1 Bacillota bacterium
CGACAATCTGCCATATCTTGAAGGCGTAATCCGGTCTTGCGTAGAAGGCGAGATCTTCATCGACCAGGAGGAAGTATTCTACCTGCACCGGGTGAAGGACGGGGAGGATTTCTTCTTCCTTGTAAACCCCACCGAGCAGACGCTTCAGACGAAGGTGCGAATTCGCGGGAAGCATGCTCCCGAACTGTGGGACCTGGAAACGGGGAAGACCGCGCCCATTGCCCCCTACACCCTGGAGGATGGCTTTACCTGCTTTACCCTGGCCCTTCACCGGGTAGGCTCCGCCATGATCCATTTGCTGCCGGCGGAAGAATCATACATCAGCGGCACGAACCTTAACGTGGACAGCTTTGATGGCAGCAGCGCAAACGCCTATGGCCGCATCGAAACAGGTGAGGCGTATGTGCTTTTGAATGCCGCAGGCAAAGAAACGCGGTATGCGCTGCCGGCCGAGGCCCCCCTGCCCGCGTTTTCGCCTGAAGACGGTTTTGCGGTGCGCATGCACAGTCCCAATGCTTTGATCCTCAACCGGTGGAAGGTGCACTTTGAGGATGAGTCCGTCTGCGCCCATAATGTAAAGGAACTGGATACCGGCGCACCCGGCTGGATGGATTTCGTGATGGGTGCGTGGGAACTGCAGCTGCCGGCCGAAAGGGCGGCCCGCACCTATCCCGTGACGCTGTGGTACGTTACGCGCTTTAGCTGTCAGGCGAAAGCGGAAGACCTTTGCATGATGATCGACGGCTTTAAGGGCGACTATGAAATTTACCTTAATGGTGAAAAGCTGACGGAAACGCCGGTCAGAAGCTATCTGGACGCCGAGATCCTTTCCCTTCCCCTGAAGAGCGCCGTGACAGGTGAAAACACCTTGGCGGTGCGCATGACGGTGCATGGCAAAAATGGCGGCATCCTGGACCTTTTGAAAATCACGGGAACCTTTACCGTGCGCAATGATGTCATTTGCGCGCCGGAACATACCCTTTTCTATGGCGACTGGTGCAAGCAGGGATATCCATATCTGGCCGCCATGGTGGATTATGAAAAGGAAATCACGCTGCCGCAAGGGTATATGGGCAAAACACTGCTTCTAAATGCCGATGTGGGCGATGACCTGTACGAAGTGTTTATTGACGGTGTTTCCGCCGGTGCAAGGCTGTGGAGCCCCTATGTGCTGGACATTACACCCTATGTCAAAACCGGCCGTTTCACCCTCACCATCCGGGTGGTGAATACCATTGCCAACCTGCTCACCAGGCAGGGAAAAGAATCTGGGCTCCGCTCCTTGACCATTACCCCATTTAACAGGTATAATTTTCTATTGGTATAGATAAATGGGGGCGGTTTCATGGCGGTTACCATCAAGGATGTGAGCAAGGCGGCAGGTGTTTCCATCGCCACTGTTTCCAAGGTCTTAAACGGAGACTTCAGCAAGGTGAGCACCGAAACCCGCGACCGCATCCAGCGTTTGGCCGATGAGATGAACTACCGTCCCAACATGCTGGCCAGGAGCCTTGTCTCCCAGAAGTTCAACATGCTGGGCCTCATCGTTCCCGATATCTCCAACCCCTATTACGCCGAAATGGCCCGTGGAATGACCGATGAGGCGCTGCGCTTTGGCTACCATGCCATGATCAACAATACGGATGAGATGCACGAAAGAGAGCTGAGCTGCATCAAAACCATGGCCGGCTACAATGTGGGCGGCCTGGTGCTGGTAGGCAATTACAACACGGCTATAGAAAACATTGAGCTGATCAAAAAATACCGCATCCATTACATGGCAGTAGAAAACTACCATGAAGGCATGGATAACTGCGTGTATGTGGATAACTTTACAGGCTCTTACAAGGCCGTGGAGCATTTGATCAAGCGCGGCCACAAAGAAATCGCCTACATTACGGGCCAGGGCACTTTGCACGCCCCCAACGACGAAAGGCTCCGTGGCTTTGAAAAGGCCATGGCCGATCACAACCTGCCCGTGAATCCGTATCTTCTGGAATGCGGCAATTTCAACCTGGAGACGGGATACCGGAAAACCTTGCAGCTTTTAGGCCGGGGCATTCCCTTTACCGCCATCGCCTGCGGCAATGACCTGATCGCTCTGGGGGCTTTCCAGGCCATCCGGGAGCACAAGCTGCGGGTGCCATGGGACATCTCTCTGGTTGGCTTTGATGATGTGTATCTTTCCTCCATGCTGGAGCCCAGGATGACCACCGTCAGACAGCCTGCCTACGAAATTGGCGTGTATGCCGTACGGATGCTTCTTGAGCGGATGGAAGGGAAACCCATTACCGAAAAAAACAAGTGCTTTGTGCCCATTCTTATGGAGAGGGATACGGTGAGCTACCGTACCTGACAGCCTTCCGCACTGAAAAATCCCCCTTCCGGGGGGATTTTTTGCATAACAAAGCGGCGGGGATGATCCCCGCCGCTTGATGATTTTATTACTTGCCGAAAGTCTTTTCAATTTCGGCCGTAAGCTGCGGTTCCACCCGCTCGGCCACAGTGGAGGCCGGAATCCCATCAGACAGATAATTGTTGATGGTGGCAATCACCTCAAAAATTCCGGCAAGTCCCTTGTCATACCTGGTGATCAGGGTATGTCCGTTATAGATCAGGTCATACATGTCACTGCCGTCGGGCGCCTGCCCATAACGGGCGCGTTCTTTTTCATCGCCCTGAGCTTTTTGGATGTCATTGATCATGCGGATATAGGCGATGGCCCCTTCGGGATTCTTGGCGCCTGTGGGCACAGCCCAGCTTTGGCTGTAAACGTACACTTCGTCCGTGCTTCCGCTGGGGCCTGCCGGATAAGGCACCATACCCACCTCAAAAGGCAGCTCCCTCGCATCCTGGATTTCCTTGCCCACGATCATGCCCAGGGCGTTATTGTCAAAATAGCCGAACATTTCTGAATCTTCCAGCAGCCACATGGGGTTGGCGTTGCTCATCATCTCTCCAAGATACGTCATCGCTTCCAGGGTCTCTGGGTTTTTGAGCCCGGAGGTAACCTTTTTGTTGGCCTGGTCGATGTTCAAAAGTGTGCCGTGATTGGCCACAATCAGGTGGCTCATGGTATCGCCGTAGCCGCTGAAGCCCCACTGGTCGATTTCGCCGTCGCCATCCGTATCCTGGGTCAGTGCCCGGCCGGCTTCCAGGAACTTGTCAAAGGTCCATTCGCCCTTGGCATACAGTTCATCGGGCGCTTCCAGCCCCTCGTATTCAAAGAGGGTGCGGTTGAAGGTGATATGCTTTAATTAAGGCTTGATCGGCACGGCGTAATGGTTTCCGCCCCACATGTAGTTTTCTTCGGAGATGGGGAAATAAGCATAATCCTCAGGCGTCACATACGGGTCGATGTTCTGGATGATGCACTGCTGCACCGCGCCGTGAAACACGTTTTCATACATCAGCACAAGATCCGGCGCATCCCCCGCCTGCTGCATGTCGATACATTTTTGCAGCTGCTGATCCCAGGTCACGCCGATGATTTCCACCGTGCCGCCGTACTTTTCTTCAAAGGCAGCCTTGGCCTCCATGGAAGCTTCGAATACCGCGTCATTTTTCGCCTTCATATTCAGGTAGCCGTTGCTGCTCATCCAGAATACGATTTTTAGGTTGGGGTTTGCAAGGGCGCCTTCCGCCAATGCCAGCGGAACAAGGGACAAAAGCATGGTAAGGACAATGATGACCGACAGCGCTTTTTTCATGTTTGCACGCTCCCTTTCTATTTGTCTACGATCTATTTTTAGGGATACCCCCTAAAAATCATCACATGCCGGTGAGCCCCGTCCGCTCAACCGACTCCACGAAATATTTCTGGGTAAAGGCATAGAGCACCAAAAGCGGCGCAATGCACAAAAGGCAGGCGGCCTGCATGCGCGTGGCGATCAGTGCGGTATCGGTATAGTTCCCGCCAATGGTGGACAGGTTTTGCAGATTCTGCTGGAACATGGAAAGCGCCGTGGCCAGGGTGACATGGTTCTTCATGAACATGGCCGGGGTATAGTAATCATTCCAGTTCCATACAAGGGCGAACAGCAATACCGTAAGCATCACCGTGCCCGCATTGGGCAGCATGACCCGTACAAAGGTTCCCACAGGAGTGCAGCCGTCAATTTCCGCCGCCTCCTCCAGTTCATGAGGCATGCTCAGGAAAAACTGGCGGTAGATGAAAATGTACAAGCCGCCCCGAAGCCCCATGCCCAGCATGGCCGGAAGCCAGAAAACCCAGTAGCTGTCAATGATGTTCACCGGCTTTACCGCTCCGCCCGTTAAGGAACCCAGCAGGCCAAAGAGGCCGAACAGGTCAAAATACCGGTATGTGGTATACAGGGAGGTGGATATTGCCTGCTGCGGCACGATCATGGTAAGCACCACCAGCAGGAACATCACCTTCTTGCCCCTGAAGGAAAACCGCGCAAAGCCGTACCCTACCACCAGGCACATGGCAACCTGTATAAAGGCGGTAGCGACCGCCGACAAAAGCGTGTTGGGCAGGGAGACGCCCATGTCCAGAATGGCCATGGCGTCCTGTATGTTTTCCATGGTCAAGGTCTTGGGCAGCCAAATCACCGAAGGATCATACGTCTGCATAAAGGGCTTGAATGCGTTGGAGACCATATACAAAATGGGATACAGCACTACAAAGCTCATGGCAATAAGCAAAAGCAGCCTGCATAAGCGCATGAGGAACGCCACGCCATGGCGCGTAACGCGGGATGCCTGATGGCGTGCTTTTATAAGCAGCTGTGTCTGCGCCATATTACTCCTCCATTCTTCTGGCCAGCCTGCCCAGCACGCCAAAGGCCAGCAGCAATATCAGCGTGATGACTGCCATGTAGATCCAGCTCATGCTGGCCGCAAGGCCAAACTGAAACTGGCTGCCAAATCCCGTGCGGTAGATGGCGGCCATAACGCGGTTGCCCGTTTCCTCCGTGCCGTAAGCCAAGAAGGAATCGATGATGGAATATACCACGTTCAGCAGCATGATGGGCACCATTTGAGGGACGGTGATTTTCCAAAAGGAATCCCACTCGCCCGCCCCTTCCATGCGCGCCGCCTCATACGTGCTTGGGGGGATTTTCTGCAGTCCGCTTAAAAACAGCAGGATTTGAACGCCTGATTCCATGATCAGCGCAAACACCCTGTTGACGATCTCGTTGACAGCGTTGACAATACCCACCGGAAGGCTGGCGCTGATCATCATCTCTCTGAGCCCTACGCTTTGAAAGATATAGGCGTTTTGCGCGGCTCCCAGAGTGTTGCCGTTGATGACGCCCTGGAGCATCACATACGTAACGCCGCTGGTAATGATCACCGGCAGGAAAAACACGCTGCGGAAAAAGCCCTTGCCCCGGAACTTCTGGTTGAGAAGAACGGCGATAAACAGGCTTAAGATAACGATCAGAGGCACCTTATAAAACATTTCCAGCACAGCGTCCGTCAAAAGGGGCACAAACCTGGCGTCCTTCAAGAGCATGAAGGCATAATTGCCTGTGCCGGCCCAGGTGAGGGCAAATCCCGTATCCGACATCTTGATATCGTTCAGGCTGTACCAAAGGGATTGGAGAACAGGCATGGCAAAAAACAACAGGAAGCCCAGTATCCAGGGCGCCACGAAAAGATACCCCCAGCGGGCCTTGCGCCGTTTGAGCTTACCCAAAGCAGAACCGCGGTTCAATGTGCCTTCACCTCCACCGCAAGGAATCCCATGGGCAAAACGGTTTGCCCTTCCACCTCTTCAGCTTCGCCGCCATAGTTCACATACACGCATAGCGTCTCATATTCGGTCAGCGTCAGAGACTCCGATATGCGCCTGTGTCCGGTGATCCTCTCCGCCGCCACACGGCTGAGCACCGGGAACAAGGTATCATAATCCTGCTTTACCGTATCCAGCCAAAGATCAAAATCAGGGGAATACAGGAACATCATCCGCGAAGAAAGCAGCTCCTCCTTGTTTTGCTTCACAAAGGAATACATGGGGCTGGCGCCGTATTCCAGGCATTTCAAAACGGCCTCCCCGTGGTTTGACATATGGTTGACAGCACCCATGGCATAGGGAATGTAGCCATGGAACACCATCTGGTAAAAGGGCACTGTCTCGTTGCAGATGGCATAATCGCTGCTTCCGCCCGGAACATCCAAAAGGTGGGAGGCCAGGGCCGCCGCATAGCCGTTGCCGTGGGAAAGCATAATGCTTGGGCTTTCCCCCATCACATCTTTCAGGGTATCCCGCACGATCGCGGGCACGTTTCCTCTCCCTGTGCCGCCGGTGCGGTTGTCGCTGGTGCATATCTCGCCAAAGCCGTCAAAGGAAATAGCGGGAAGATTGAGCGCCTTATATTTTTCCATCAGCCTGCCGGCAAACAGGCGGTACCTGGATGGGGACAGCAGGTACCAGGGAGGGATTTCCCCATTCACCGCCGCGTTGTCATAATTGAGCTGATACTGCATCTGCGGCGCGTTTACGGGGGAAAGCACCGCGTCCCACAAGGCGGTAAAACCGTTGCCGCCCTTGTATACCCGTGTCAGGTCAACATTCGGATACAGCCCGCCGCCCTCATCCGCAAGCTTTTTTCCCAATGCCGCAAGCTGCTCCTTTGTACCCAGACCACCTTGAAGCTCTGCGCCTTGCGGGATTTTTTCGTAGGCGCTGTCCTTTACCCAATTGGAATAGCGCACTACCGTCTGCGGGATGTCCAGCCCGGCGGCCATATCGGCTATGTCGGAAACAGTGGTCAGCGTCCAGGCCTTCGTATAGGGGAAGCCCAGGAATTGGGCCTGCTTTTTCACATAGCCGTACAAATCCAGGTACAGGGGATACTGTCCTTTTTCAACGCGCCTTGAAAGCCCCTGTTCTTGCAAAAGGTAGGTCTGGTATTTGCCGGCCATGCCCGCGTAGGAGCTTTCCTTCTCACCGGCAAGGCAATAGTACCGCACGGTATAGGCGCCTGTGGTCAGCCCCGCCCGCTCGCTGACGCCGGTGACCCTTGCATCAAACTCCTTTTTATACATCATAATGGAGCCGCTGGAGCGGACCTGAAATTCGCTGTATACATAATTGTAGCTGGTCAGGTTGGATACCCTGGCGTGGAGAACGGCCTTGGCGTCGTTTTCCACAATCACCGCCAGAAATCCGTGGTCTCTGCCGCCGCTGCCAAATACCGGAAGCCTTGCCGCCGCCTCGTTTTTCGGCGCTGTCCGCTGCAGTACGTATGCCGAGCCCACCTGGCCTTCTATGCCGTAGTCCTTGCCGTACAGCTGGGCCTTGTACTCCGCCATGGCGGTTACGCCGTTGTTGTACGCAATCAGCGCCCCGGAGCCATCGGGAACAAACAAATATCCCTGGGCCTTTTCATCCTGGGCATCAAAGGCGGGCCAGATATCCACAGAGGAAACGGTGTTTGCGCCGCGGGTCTCAATGCCCGCCACAGGAACGCTGACCTCCACATAATCATCCTTAAGCCGGTACGTGATGGTGACTGCGATCTCGGCCTTGACAAAATCGTACCGGCAGGCGGCTGTTTTGTTTTCAATGCGTACCGTCAGGCCATCCTTATTCACGCTCTCCACCTGGGAAGGGGCCGTCAGCGCCGTGCCCCGGTCGCTCATATAATTGAGCACCAGCTGGGATTGCAGCGTCATTTTGTGAACGCCTTTGGCTTTTGCGTCGGGCTTCTTGGGATTGGACCGCCACTGGTATCCGTCGGCCTTGCTTTCCACGATGACCTGTCCCGATGCCGGATCAATGTACAGCGCCAGGCGCTGGTTCTCATCCACCAGTTCAAATCCATCCGGCGCAAGCCCAAAGGCCCCGTGAAAGGGAAGGGATGACAAAAGCAGCACGGCTGCAAGTACAAGAACAAGCTTTGCGGTCTTCACGGACACCCCTCCTTTCTACAGCCGGAACATGATTTCATGATAGATGGTGGTTAAAAATACCCACATCTGCTGGAACAGGCTGTAGGCCAGTACCATCAGCACCAATACAATCATTACGGCAAGGGCAGTGAGCGCAAGGTTCAAAAGCGTCTTTTTCATCGTCAGCTGATTTACATGGTACACGCCCATCACCAGCAGAACGGCTGACCAGCCCACGGTGGCGGCGCTTAAAAAGTCCAGAAAGACCTTCATTTCCAGCGCTACAAAGTTGCTGATGACCGTCCGCGCGATCATCCCCAGCACGGCCGGTACCAGCGCGTAGGAAAAGGCAATGAACAGCTCGTGCTTTTTGCCCTCGCAGTCGCCCATCAGCGAGGAGACTGCCAGATTGCTGACATATACCAGCAGGAAGCTGCCTACCGAGCCTAAAAGCAAAAGCTGCACATTCAGCCGCTCAATGCGGTTTGGATTGAACGCAAAGCCCGTTTGCAGGTATTCAAACACCACCGCAAAAAAGAAGACCAACAATACCATGGCGCCGGAAGCTACAGAGCCAAGACTTGCATACTTTACGCTTTCAAAGCCCTGGTAAGGATGCGCCATGCAGTAGATGGGCGCCCTAAAAAAACCGTCCCGCGCTTTTTCCTTTTTGGTTCCGCGATGCTTTTTGTAATAGCCCCAGCCCTTTGTCAATGCAAAAAGCAGTACGATCAGGATAAGGATCCAGCCCATATTCTCCCGGACGATCTCAAGGGAATGCTCCTTGAAGGCTTCGCTGTATCCATCCTTGTAATTGCCCTGGCGGAAGTAATCCATGGCTTTTGCGTAGTCTTCCAGCTGGAAGTAGGCCTTTCCCAGGCCGAAGTAAGCCATGTTGTAGTTGTTGTCCATTTTCAGCACATCCAGCCAGGGCTGGATGGATTCCTGATACCGCCCGTCATCGTACAAAACGCTGGCCTCATGGATGGCCCGGCCAAAGGGTGTAAGCTCAAACACGGTGATGGTGCCCGCCTGGGCATCCAGCACAAGGATATCCTCCCCCACCCGCTCCATGGCCACCGGATCCTGGAACAGCCCGTTTTGCGTGCCATACCCGCCGAAGGTCAAAAGCGTGCCCGAACTTTCAGTAAACTGGCCGATGGTCCTGTAGGTTTTTTCCAGAACGGTGTAGATGCCATTTTCCTCAGGCAGCACATCCGTAAAAGAGGCGGATGACCTGACGGAAAGGATATCGATCCCCATGGGGTTCAGCTTGGCGAGAGGTCTGTTTTCCCCCTGTTCCCCAGCCACCACCACGGCGTAGATCATATCCTCCTGATCAATGGCGATATTGCCATACTCGATGGGGATGAAGGATTCCAGCCCCTCCCGCTGCGCCCGGGTGAGAAGCATGCGCCAAACCTTTTGCAAAAGCACCTTGGCCGTCATCGTTACATGGCTGGAACCGAAGAAGTTCATGAATGTCCCGTCTTCATAAAAGCAGACCAGACCCTGATAAACCCCCTGGGACAGCACGTATACGCGCCCCGCGCTGTCCACCACCACTTTTTGGGGCTTGTAGGGCGTGGTATCCTCATACAGGTCGCTTTCGGGCCGGGTATACAGGCGGTTAAGCTTTCCTTCCCTGCTTAAACGGACTACGGCGCCCAGCTCTTCATCCGCGATGTAGATGTCTGTGCCCCGGTCCGCAAAAACACCTTTGGGGCGGATCAGCGCCGTGCCTTCAAAAGAGCTGTATTCCCGAAGCAAACGGTAGCTGCTGTCCAGCACCAGCACACGGGAATTTCCCGTATCGGCAATGTACAGCTCGCCATGGCTTGCGTCCCAGGCCAAGTCCTGGGGTTGGTTCAGGGGCGTTATGCCCATGGACGCGGCATTCAGCACCGCCTTTACCCTGTATCCGATAGGGGAAGGCACCGATTGCCCATAACGGTTGTAGGTATAGCTGCTGTATGGTGCTTCCTCCGCCCCGGCGGATAAAAGGACAGCAGGGAGAAGAAGCATCAGGCACAGGAAAAAGGCGGCGAGGCGTTTTGCCATGATCTGTTCCCCCTTACTTCATTCCGGAATGGGACATGGTTTCCAGCACGGAGGACTGGCTGGCAAGAAAAAACACCACCGGCGGAATCATCAGCACAAGCGCCACCGCCGCCCCTGCCCCCGCCCTGGCGATGCCCGCGGCGGCGATCTGGCGGAGCATGACGGGGAGCACCTTCATGCTTTCATCATAGATATATGTCACACCCGAGGCGTTCCACAGGCCCTGAAACGTGAAAATGGACAGCGTCAGCAAGGCCGGCTTGATCATGGGCACCACGATGGAGGCGAACAGGCGGAATTCGCCGGCCCCATCGATGTGCGCCGCCTCGATTACCGAATCCGGTACAGCCGTTACCACAAACTGCCTGACTAGGAATACGCCGAAAGAACCGCTCATCATAGGCAGCAGGATCGCCCAATAGGTGTTGATCAGACCCAGCCGGGATATGATGATATATTGGGGGATGCCCGTTACCTCCGGGCGGAAGAGGATGGCCCAGACCACCACCACATATAAAATCTTCAGCCACTTGTGCCTGTATTTTGCCAGGGCGTAAGCCGCCATGGCGGCGATTGCCACATATCCCGCAGTGCCGACCGCGGCCACAAGCAGGCTGTTGAACAGGTACCGCTCAAAGGGCACCCACATCTCATTGACCAGGCGGACCATGGTGGTAAAGTTCTCCAGGGTGGGGTTCTGCACAAAAAACTTCGGCGGATACAAAAACAACTCATTGACCGGCTTGAAGGCTGTGACAACTGTATACAAAATAGGCAGTACCATGAATACGCTCATTAGCAGAAGGAAAAACAGCACCAGCATGTTGCCGCTGAAGGAACGGGTCACCCGCTTCTGTTTTGCCCTGAGGCCTTTTTTGCTGTGGGGCCTGGGGATTGGCCATGTCAAGCCGCCTCGCCTCCTTCCCCGCCGCCAAATGTATGCAGCACCTTTTTCACCAGCGACCAGAACACAAGCATCAAAAGAAACAGCACCACCGCAATGGCGGAGGCGTAGCCCATTTCAAAGCGGATGGCCCCAAAGTCCAGGATGTGCAGAACAATGGTATGGGTGGAATAATCCGTAGAGGGGAAACCCGTCAGCGACATGGCTTCATACCCCACGGCAAAGGAGGTGGAAATCTGCATGACCGCGCCGAACAAAAGCTGGGGCACCATTTGGGGCAGGGTAATGTACCAAAGCTCCTGAAACCTATTCTTGACCCCGTCTACCGCGCCGGCCTCGTACAGCGACTTATCCATGCTTTGCAGCCCGGCCACAAAAGACAAAAACCCAACGCTCATGCTTAGCCACAGGATGACCACAATGACCACCGTCATGTTTTTGCTGGGATCGGAAAGCCAGTAGATGCTTTCGCGAATCACGCCCGTGCGCAGGAGAATGGAGTTTAAAAAGCCCGCCGAATCGTCGCTGAAAATGTATGTCCAGATAAAATACACGTTGCCGGCCAAGGAAGGCGCGTAAAACAGGAAGGTCAAAAAGGTGCGCAAGGTCCGCTTGAAATCTGTTATAAACCAGGCAAACACAAAGCTGAGCAGGTAGCTCAGCGGCCCTGTTATCAGCGCAAATATCATGGTATTGCGAAGCGCGGTAAGAAAGATGTCATCCTCCAGCAAAAGGCGCACATAGTTTTCCATGCCCACGAAAGACGGCGCCTGCAGCATGTTGAAGTTTGTAAAGCTCAGTACCACAGAGGAGAGGATGGGCAGGATGGTAAACGTAAAAAACAAAACAAGAAAAGGGGCTGTAAACAAAATGGATGCCAAGCGGTAAGGCGCCCGTTCCCGGGACTTTTGGCGCAGCACTTTTTGAGCCTGCCTTTGCGCTGTAATCATGGCGCCTGCCTCCCTTCCGCCGGGCCGTACCCGAACTCTGCCCATTTGCGCAGGATTTCCTTGTTGATCTCTTTGTTGTACTTATTGAGCACTTCCCGCTGATTCTGCTTGTTGTAAACCACCGCCCGGAAAGCGAAGGACAAGTTTCTGTTGGTGATGTAGTTGCCCGGCAGCTGGGGGATATCCTTTACATACTCCCACTGCTCCAGCAAGGCTTTTTGCTGGGGAAGCGTCCATTTCATCCGCTCAAAGGCGCCGGTGTTGGCGGTGGGCCAGCGGGCCGAGGCGCCCATCAGACTTTCCAGCGCAAGGCCGAATTCCGCCTGAATATCGTCACCTGTCCACCAGGAGATGAACGCAAATGCCGCCGCCTGTTCCTTGGATGTTGCAATGAGGACCGCCCCTGTTCCCGTGGCCCCTTCGCTTCTGTCAATACTCCCATCCGGCTTTTTGGTGCCGGGGATGGGTGCAATATCCCACAGGCCGTCAAGCTCAGGCGCCGCCGCCGCCAGGGTATTGGCGGTAGTGTAGCTTTCGATGGCAATGGGCATGGTGCCTGTGCGGAACCTGGAGAAGAAGTCATACTTCACAGGCAGCGCATATTTGGCATACAGGTCTGTCCATGCCTTAAAGGCTTCCAGTGCCAGCGGGTCCTGAAACTGTGTCTGCATCAGGTCGCCTGTGTAGTAATTCAGCCCCCGCTGGAACAGTTGGGCCTGGAAGCCCAATGTATTGTTGTTGGTAACCGTAGGCGAAGGTATGCCCGCCTGCATGCCCTGCTTCTGGATCACAGGCACCAGGGCCCGAAAATCCTCCCAGGTATTTGGCACCGAAAGGCCAAGCTGCGAAAATATATCCTTGCGGTAGAAGATCATATCGAAGTTCTGCGTTTCCGGCAGGGCGTACACGCCACCCTGATAGGTATAAGGTACAAGCGCCGAATCCATGAACCGGCCCTTGACAGACGCAAAGCCCTCAAACTGCGTAAGGTCCGCAAGGGCTCCCCGCATGGCCAGGTTGACCGGCAGCTCCTTATACACGGTAATGGCCACATCCGGGCCTTTGCCGCCCAGAATGGCCTGCATCAGCGTTTGGGAACCGTCTATCAGGCTCAGGTTGACCTGGATGCCCGTATCCTGCACGAACTGCTGGTCGATCAGCTCTTTGATGATTTGGGTCTGGTCGCGTCCGGAGGCAATGCCCGTGGCGCCCAGGTCGTTGGCACAAACCCAAACGGTAATGGTGGGCGCAGTACCGCTGTCCTGATACACATCCCCCACCGCCGCGTAGTCCTCAAAAAAGGAACCAAAAAATGCCCGCAAGCGGAAGGATGCCTGGTTAAAAAAGCTTACACCTGCCTTGGGCAAAGGCATATCCACAGAAGTCAGGGCAAAATAATCCAGCTGCATCGGCTGCTCCCGAAGCCTTAACACCTGTGAGGCAAGACCGGAAATATTGTTCTTAAAGGATTCCAGCCTAAGGGGGATGTCCTCCGGATACCGGATGAAGGTTTCCAGCTGAACAGCCACCTGGGTCAGCAGGGAAGCCTCGCTGCCCCCCGATGTATTTTGCTCAATGATCTGCTGTTGGGTTTTGAGCAGCTGGGCGATGTGCGCAAAATCCTCCATCAGGCCGGGGATTTTTTTGTCCAGATGGAAATCCCGGTTCAGGTCGACGGTGATCCTGTCCCCGTCGGCGTTATCCCCGGTGATGACGATGATCCTGCGATAAATGGTCCCCAGTTCCGCGATGGCCTCTTCCAGCCTGCGCAGCGGTTCGCTGTAGGGGCCGCTGGCCACCTCCATCCTGAGGGTATGCTTTCCTTTTGCCAGGTACAGGGGCAAAAGGGTCCCTTCTCCGTCACAGAGCGTATACATCTGCCACTGTGCCGCATAAGGCACCGTCACGTGGCTTGCCTCTTCAAAGGGCACCCTGCCGTCTATATACAGGCTGCGGGTGCTGCCCATGCCCCGCAGAAAATCCGTATTGACGCGCATGCTCAAATGGTACAGGCCATCTGCCGGTACCTCAAAGGCCCATTCCATCCATTCCCCCTGACGCTTCCAGTTCTCCCCGCCAATGGTGTTCATGCGCACCTTTACGGGATCGCTTGGGCTGGTGGCGGCATCGGCCCGCTCGCTGAGGGGATACAGCACCGGGCTGTTGCGGAGCCCGGCCTCCTCGGCCTCAATGACTACGGATACGTTTTGGGCATTGTTTGGCATACCCTGAACAGCCTGCTCATGCTTTGGTGCGGCCGGGATGTTTACGAACCTGAGGCTGTCTATGGCCAGCGCCTCGGCTATCAGCCCAAGGCTTAAGGTGTGCTCCCCCGGCGACAGATAAAAACGGTAGGGCTCACCATAGTGATTGTTGTGGTCCTGGAAAAAGACACTCTGCCAAAGGGCCGCCTCTTTCAGCTTGGGGCGGACATCATGACCACGGCTATCCCGTGTGATGGGCCCCTCCGCTTCATACAGCCGCCGCAGCAGGAGATTTTGACATTGTTCAAACGGGAAGGCGTTATCGAGTTTGAGCTGCATCTGGATATCATTTTCCCGCGCAGGCAGTGCAAGATAGGTGATTTCAAGCTGGTACAGCCCCGGCGCATCCACCGTAAACGCCCAATCCACAAAGCTTGACTGACGGTTCAGTAGCAAAGCATTCTTTACGCCTTGTGTGTCCTTGGGTTCCACATACGCTCCGCTTTCATGGGCATCTGTAAAGGCGCTGCCGGCCAGACGGATCTCCCCCTGCGGATCATCCGCCCCATTCGCTGCCTGCAGATATGCATCATAGCTGATGACAGCGCCGGAACCAGGCATTGCTTCCGCGCAGGCCCATGTACCCCAAAGCGCTAAAAAGACTGCTGCCGCCAGGGACAGGCCGCATAAGAAACACCTGTTCAATCGCATATTTATCAGCTCCGATACTTTGGATAAACGATTTCTCTATATTCACAGTATAGGAAGTGCCATCCCCCTTGTCAATAACCAAAAACGAAATATTTCGTTCTGGACACCTGAATATTGCCTAATTTCTTATTGACATAGCTGGTGTTTTGGGATAAACTTTGCATCAGAAAGAATGTTTCGCAATCAAAAACATGCATAAAGGGCCGGATTCTTTCTTCCACATTGGTTAAGCGTTTATCCACCAAATTATTTTGTCTTAATGCAGTAATGAAAGGGAAGATCCAAGGTTTGATAACATCTGCAACCAGGAAAGGCTGTCACGCGGCTGCGCTGCTGATCGTGCTGCTTGCAATTGTCCTTTTCATTTTGCTGAAAGCCGGGGCGGTATCCGGCCAGCGCTTTGATATACGCGGCGTGACATTGCTCTTTTCGGATGACGGGCTGCTGACAGGCATGGTCAAGGAAGGGAAAAGCTTTGCCACGGAGGGGCTGTACACCGATGTAGGCGTGGACGGTTCGTTCCTTTATTCTACCACCGGTTACCAGCGGTTTTGGGATATGGCGACCTGGGACTTGGCCAAGATCGTCCCAATAAACAGAGCGCCGGAGCAAGCGCAGCTTTTGGGTATAGAAGCAAACGGCGACAGCGTGACCGTGAACCTTGCGATACAGGATATGCTGCTTGCCCAGCGGTATACCGTGACCCCCAGCAGCGTTGCATGCAATGTGACCATCACCTCCAACAAGAGCACCGTGTGCGAGATACAGGGCGTAAACTTCCTGCTCAGGAATATCCGGGTCTCCCAAGGCGCAACCTTTGAATTTCCCGGCAACGTCCCTTATGAGGTGACTCGCCTTGATGACCTGCGCGCCTTTGCCGCAAAGCAGACGGCTTACTGCAATCCCATTGTGCTGGTAAGGCAGGGGCAGGAGGGCTTCAATGCCCTGTTTTTGAACGAAGAGGAAAAATGGTCTACTGCCGTTTACCGGGATAAGGATGGGGGCATGTACATTGCCAACCTCTCCATGACCGAGCTTAAGCTCCTCCCCGGGGAAAGTTTTCAGGTGGGAACGCTGTATCTGCAGCTGACCGGAGATGATCCGTACGCGCCGGTTCAGGCGCTATACAGCGAAAACGGCTACGCGGCCGCCTCCCTTAAGGACGGGAGCGCCACCGGGCCCATGTACAGCTGCCATCCTGCAGGCACCATGGACAGCGGATTCCGCGATACAAAAACCATGCGCACGTTTGCCCAAAGCCTGCCGGCCCTTGCCCAAATGGGCATTGAAAACCTGTGGATCCTTCCGATTTTTGAGCACACTGGCCGCGGTGTATACAGCCCCACTGATCAGGCTGTCATCGACAAACGCTACGGCACAGATGAGGATGTGGCGTATTTTGTGGATGCTGCCCACGAGCTTGGCATGAAGGTGCTCTTTGACTATGTGCCCCACGGGCCGGAGCCGCAGGATAAGCTGGCAAAGGATCACCCCGAATGGTGCGCCATCGCGCGGCGGGGCGGGCCGCAAATCGAGTGGGACTGCGTCAGCTTTGACATGGCCAATGCCGATTATCAGGCGTATACAAAGCAGCTGGTAATGGACCATGTGGCAAGGTTTCATGTGGATGGCGGCCGCATCGACTGCGCCATGGGCGGCCTTTCCAACTGGCAGCCGCAAAAAGGCAGCCGCCCTTCTTCCTCTGGCCTAAAGGGCGGCGTGGGAATCGTTTCGGCCATCCGCAAAGGCTTTTTGGAAAGCGGCGTATCCCCTTCGCTGCTGCCGGAAAATTTTCACCCGCTGCCCTTTTATGCCTCCGTCACCGACATTTTTTACGATATGCCCCTGTACCGTATGATGTTTGAAATGCGGCAAAAGCGCGTGGATGAGGTGACGTTTGCCACAGAGCTCACCCGCTGGCTGCGTTCGGAGGATCTTGCTTCCGTCCGGGGGCAGCAAAAGCTCCGCTTTCTTGGCAACCATGACACCGTATCCTGGACGTGGGACCAAGCGCGGGCAACCTTTGTCTATGGAGAGGAAAAGGCCAAGGCGCTATGGGTGATTTTGAGCACCATCGATGGCATTCCCTTTCTGTATCAGGGTGATGAGGACTCAAGCCTGTACCACTTAAATGGCGGGTACGATCTGACAGGTTTCTTTACGGATCTGTTTGCCGCGCGCAAAACGTACCTGGCGGACAATATGCAAACGGATTACTATTTGAACGGAAGCGGCGTAGCCGTATACACCCGAACAAATACAACCGGCCGGCGGCTTGTTTTGGTGAACCTCTGCGGCGGCGAAAAAACCCTTCCGCTATCGGACTTGCCTGTGTTTTCAAATGAAATCCTGTATGGCGGCGCCGAAATCTCCGCCCAAGGCATCACCCTTTCTCCCTACGGCTATGTGATGCTGGCCTGTCCTTAAAATCAGAACCCATGTGCGGACGCACATGAAAATAGAGCAAGGAGGATTCCACATGAAAAAGCTCCTTTCCCTGGTCCTTTCCCTGATGGTGCTGTTTACCGCCGGCACGGCGCTGGCGGAAGCGGTCCAGGCCGCCTACCCCCTGAACGTGGATACCCTGACCCTGACCCAGGGCCCCGTCTGGTCGTTCCACTACTTTGACGCCGCCAAGAAAGAATTGGCGGAGTTGAACCCCACGCCGGACTGGGGCGACAACTGGCAGTTCTCCAAGCAGCCTTCGGTGGATAACGTGTACCATTCCATCTGCGAGTGGGACGGCGTCGTCTATGCCATGCCCGGCACCTGGATCGGCGAGCACATCGACATCGTCGTCGCCTTTACCGCGCCCAAGGCGGGGACTGTTGTCATTTCGCCTACCGCGTTTGTCGTCAAGGATGATGGCAACACATATGCACCCTATCAGGTGAAAATCGTCAAGCCCTCCGCCGAGGGGGATGTCCAGCTCTTCCCGGCAGAAGGCGAATGGGCCCAGACGCCTGTTGCTACCGCGGGCATCGAGGTAAACGTGGCTGAAGGCGACAAGATCCTCTTTGTTGTCCGCTCCGGCGATGATGGCGGGGCGGCTGTCAGCATTCAGCCCACCGTCGCCTATAAGCCGTAAGCTGCCCACAGGTATAAAGGATAAGCGGCAGGGCTCTTCGGTTTGCAAAGGAGCCCTGCCGTTTTGCGTGGCTGTATGCTTTGGTCCTGTACTTATCTGCCGGACCGTTAATAATGATATAAACCAGTGCCCCTAAACCGAAAAAACTGCGCTGCAGGCGGCGAAGTGCCACCGCCCAGGCAGCCCGGGGGAGAAAGCAATGCCTCAAAAGCTATGGATCGACACGGACATGGGCGGCGATATTGACGATGCGCTGTCCATCAGCATGGCGCTGCATTCCGGGGAAGTCAACGTTATTGGGATATCTACGGTATACATTGGCAACGCCTGGCGCACGGGATTGGTGCGCTCCATGATGGAGGCATACGGGCATCCGGAAATTCCAGTGCATTTAGGCGCGGAAAGGCCTCTTATAGGTTTATGGAATAACTATATTCCAGAGCCTCCTCTTCCCAATGACGCGGCGCCGGCGCTGATCAGGGCCGTAAGGGAAAATCCCGGCCTGTGCGTGGCTGCCATCGGTCCATTGACCAACGTGGCCCTTGCCCTTGCCCAGGCGCCTGACATTGCGGCGAACCTTCGCCTTTATATCATGGGCGGCATGATTTCCATGGCATATCCCGAATGGAACATTCAGTGCGACCCGGAGGCGGCCCGCATCGTATTGGAAAGCGGCGCGGATATCACCCTGGTGGGGCTGGATGTAACAGAGAAATGCCGCCTTAACAAGGAAGAATCGCTGGCCCTGGTTCAGGGCGAAAGCAAGGAAATGACCTTTTTGCGCGGGGAAATGGACCGGTTCTTAACCAGCTTTTCCTTTTTGCCCACCCTGCACGACCCGCTGGCCATAGCTGCCCTGCTATGGGATGACCTGCTGGATTATGAGATGAAGGACATCGTGATTGAAACAAGGGGCGAGTTCACAAGGGGCGTAACCGTAGATCGGCGCTTTTCTGAAAAACGGCCCATCCGCACCGCTGTTTCCGTAAAGGAAGCGGAAGCGGTGAAGCGCATGGTAAAACGCATCCGGGGGGAAGCATAGTTCCAAGGCCACATGCCTATAGAAAAGCGGCGCGCTTCCACTGGGAAACGCGCCGCTTTTACAGGGGGATTATTTGCCGATGACCCCTTTTTTTAGTATAACGCATGCGTACAGGGCGTCTTCACCGGTTTGGATGGTGGCAAATGCCTTGCGGCTGCGGTCATAGAAAGCAAACCGCTCGATGAAGTCGATTTTTGTTCCCGGCTCGCGCTTTTCTACAATTTCGCGGAACTTGTTCCAGATCGGCGGATCACCAGCTACGGTACCGGGCACGACCTGCATGAGCGTAACAGGCTTTTCCACAAAAGTATCAAGGGGGAAAAGCTGCAAAATGGCATCCAGGAGTTCAGGCACCTTGTGTCCGTCGCAGCGGATGCAGCGCGCTCCCATGGAGGCTGCGGGGAAGTTGCCGTCGCCAATGACAATTTCATCCCCATGCCCCATTTCAGCAATCGTTTTCAAAAGTTCTGGCGACAGCAGCGGAGAGATTCCTTTGAGCATATAAAGACTCCTCTCGTTTTATGGATTCGTATTCCCCTGTTACGACCAGTATATCAGCAAAAACGGGAAAGGAAAAGTACTTTGCCGTCATTTTATTAAACGTTTACCTAATTCTCTTTCAGCATTGATCCCGGTCATCCCAATCCACAAGGATCGAAAAGTGGCTATATGATCTATGTGGTATACAAAATGTACAATATTTTACGTAATTACTGAGCTTTTATACCTATTTATGGAAACTGTTTATAGCAATATTCCTACGAAAAAAACTTGACAGCGGGAGGATTTGTTTATATACTATGATTAGTTGTTTATCGATTAGGGTAAACGTTTATCCCGCAAATGGAATGTGAGCGTTCTGATTTTTGGAAGATCATTGCACCGGTAAAGGGAGGACCTGCGCGCGATGAGTAGTATATTTTTGCGGAAAAACGGGTGCCCAATTGAAAAAATCGGAGGGGAAAAAGATGGCGCCACTGGCCAGGGCGATCAAGCCGCCTGCAGCAAGGACATGCCGGAGAAGTTTTCTGAAACGGATATTGAGCTGTTGGCAGCTGTACGTTATTTTGCTGCTTCCGCTATTGTGGGTGCTGATATTTAGTTATGGCCCCATGTACGGCCTGCAGCTGGCGTTCAGGCGGTACAGCCCCCGCGCCGGCATTTGGGGCAGTCAATGGATCGGGCTTTCTTATTTCCAGCAGTTTTTTAACTCCAGAATCAGCTGGCAGATTATCCGTAATACCTTTGTATTAAGTATTTTTTCTATTATTGCCAATTTCCCGATCCCAATTTTGCTGGCCGTTGCTTTTAATGAGATCAAGTCGCACCGCTACAAGAAATTCGTGCAGATGGTGACCTATGCCCCCTACTTTATTTCCACCGTAGTGCTTGTCGGCATGATGATGATGCTGCTGGAAACCAGGGTAGGCATTGTGAACCGGCTGATGGGGCTTGTGGGCATGGCCCCTGTCAACTATATGGGAAAACCCGAATTGTTCCGCTCGGTGTATGTATGGTCGGGCGTATGGCAGACAAGCGGCTACAATTGCATTATTTATATTGCTGCGCTGGCCGGTATCAACTCGGAATTGCAGGAAGCAGCCACCATCGACGGCGCTAACAAGATCAAAAGAATCTGGCACGTGGACTTGCCCTGCATCCGGCCTACCATCACCATCATCCTGATCATGGGCTTTGGCTATACCATGAGCGTTGGATTTGAAAAAGTCTTTTTGATGCAGAACAGCCTGAACACCGCCACCTCGGAAATCATATCCACCTACGTGTACAAGATCGGCATGCAGTCCAACAACTTTGGCCTGTCTACCGCCATCGGATTATTAAACTCCGTTATCAATCTTGTATTGCTGGTGATTGCCAATCTGGTTGCCAGGAAGGTGGGTGACACAAGCCTGTGGTAACGAGTATGAAAAAAAAGCGGCCGGCGATCCGCTTGTCTCCCGGGGACCGGATATTCATGACCTTCCTTTACTTATTTCTGACACTGGCTATGCTGGTGGTTCTGTACCCCATGATTTTCATCTTCGCGGCATCCTTCAGCGATGCCAGAATGGTATCCGCCGGCCGGGTGTGGCTTTGGCCGGTGAACCCTACGCTGGTGGCCTATGAGGCTGTATTCAAAAACCCCCGCATCATCATGAGCTTTTTGAACTCCCTGTTTTACATGGGTGCGGGCACGGCCACCAACCTGGTGCTGACGGTGCTGGCATCCTACGCCCTTTCACGCAGGAACCTGGTAGGCCGGAACCTATTCATGGGCCTCTTCGTGTTCACGATGCTCTTCTCCGGCGGCCTGATCCCCACGTACCTTTTGATGGGGGATCTGAGTCTGCTCAATACCAGGTGGGCCCTTCTGCTGTGCAGCGCCCTGTCCGTATGGAACGTTATCGTAACCCGCACCTACTACCAGTCCACCATCCCGGAAGAGCTTCATGAAGCGGCTACCCTGGACGGCTGCGACGAGTTCAAATTTCTTTTCAAGGTGGCGGTGCCGCTGTCCGGCCCGATCCTTGCGGTCATGGGGCTGTATTACGGCGTAAGCCACTGGAACTCCTACTTCAGCGCCATGCTGTATCTTCGCAATGAAAACTACTACCCGCTGCAGATCATACTGCGCAATATCCTGGTTTTGCAAAATGTAGACACATCCATGATCAAGGATGCCGATGTGCTGCTGCGCATGCAAGGCCTGGCGGACCTGCTGAAATATTCAGTCAGCGTCGTCTCTACGGTGCCGCTGCTGATTATGTACCCGTTTGTGCAAAAGTATTTTATCAAAGGAGTGATGGTCGGGGCATTGAAAGGATGATAAACCGGGAGGGGGTTAACGCATCCAGCCAAGAAGCCTTAAAAATCCGAGGGATCCATTTATTTCAAAGGTAAAATTGAAAGGAGAACAACCCATGAAAAGAACACTTGCTTTCCTTCTGTGCGCTGCAATGGTACTCCTGAGCACAGTTTCCGCTTTGGCAACGGAAGTGACGCCCAATAACGAATTTCCCATTGTGAAAGAAAAGATCACCCTGGATGTGTTCGCACCCGCCATTCCCACCATTATTGACCTTACCACAAACGAGTTCACCGTATGGCTCGAGGAAAAGACCGGCGTCCATATCAATTGGATCACCGCGCCTCAGGAGTCCGCTCCCGAAGTGCTGAACATGATGCTGGCCAGCGGCGATCTGCCGGACATCATCCTGGGCGTGCAGGTCTCCACCGCCACTGAGGAACTGTATGGCACCGCCGAGCACATGTTCCGGCCCCTCAATGACCTCATCGAGAACTATGCCCCCACCTTCAAATCCATTATGGCGGCACGGCCTGAAGTAAAGGGCGCCATTACCGCCCTGGACGGCAACATTTACTCCCTGCCCTCCATCCAGGATTGCTATCACTGCGGCTACAGCCAGAAGATGTGGATCAACCAGGACTGGCTGACCAAGCTGAACCTTGAAATGCCCACCACCACCGAAGAATTCTACAATGTGCTTGTTGCCTTCCGTGACGGGGATCCCAACGGCAATGGCAAGAAGGACGAGATCCCGCTCATTGGCGCCAAGGAAAACGAGGGCTGGTATCAGAGCGTGACCGGCTACCTGCTCAACGCTTTCGTCTATGACAGCGGCGTGTACAACCAGGTGAAGGACTACGTCACCAAGGACGGCGTGGTGGATACCTCCATCAACAAGGAAGCCTACCGTGAAGGCCTCAAGTACCTGAACAAGCTGTATTCCGAAGGCCTCATCTATCCCGACTCCCTGACGTTAAAGTATGACCAGGTGAAGGCCTTGGCCCTGGCGGAAGACGAACTGGTGGGCGCTGCCCCCGCAGGCCATTTGGGCATGTTCCTGGATGTTGTCACCAATCCCGAGCGCTACCGCCACTACACCTCCGTCGCCCCTCTCAAGGGACCGGAAGGCGTGCAGCAGGCTACCTACTTCCCCTACTTCCCCATCACCACCGGTGAATTTGTCATCACCGTGGATAATCCCTATCCCGAAGCTTCCATGCGCTGGGCCGATCTCATGTATGATTATGAGACCAGCATGATCCGCGGCTGGGGCAAGGAAGGCGTTGCGTGGCGCAAGGCTGAAGAAGGCGAAGTCGGCCTGGACGGCACAACCCCTGCCCTGTACAAGACGCTGATCCCCTTTGACGAGCAGGCTCAAAATGTGCACTGGAGCTGGCTTGGTATCGAGTACACCGACAACACCCTGTGGAACGGCACCAACGTCACCACCCCCGATATGGACCTGTACTCCCCCGAAGGGTTTGAAAAGCTTTTGTGGGTGGAAACCGAAAACAAGTACGAACCCTACAAGAGCAATGAGTATTCTGAGCTGCCCGCCCTGCGCATGGACAGCATCGACACAGATGAACTGAGCATGCTCCAGGTGCAGCTGAAGAACTACATTGAGGAAAGCCGCTCCCGCTTCATCATTGGCGACCTGAGCCTGGACACCGACTGGGACACCTATCTTAGCACCTTGAATGATCTTGGTCTCAACCGTTACCTGGAGCTCAAGCAAAAGGCATATGATGCCACGTACAAGAAGTAATTCCAACATATAGTACTTTAGGTTCCGCAAATGGGAAGGGCCTTGCGATATTGGCCGCCTGGCCCTTCCCTTCCTTCTGTTTGCCGCCTGCCGTCCCTTTGTGAACAGTGCATTCGCTTAAAAATGCTTTTTTGCCTGGAAGCGGAAATGATTCCTGCCTCAGGCTTTAAGATATGCCCCTGGGTGCTCTCTCCTTAAGCTCCAACCGACCCCGGCGATATAGCCGCCGCAGGGTGCTGCACCAGGGAAGATACTGAAAAACGTGAAATTGCCATGGCGGCCATCGGGCGGCGGCCCGGCCCTTGCCGGCTGGAGCAGCCCCGAACGGGTGGCGCCATGCAAAGATAACCCCCGGTTCATTCGCTTTGTAAAAGAAAAGTGAGGGAAACGTATGAAGAAGCTGATCATGGACGGACCCCGGAAAAGTATCCTTATCGATGTTCCTGTGCCTGTGCCGGGCGACCATCAGGTATTGGTCAAAATCAAGTACTGCGGCGTATGCATGTCTGAGCATCACGACTGGGCTGTGGCATCGCGGGGCCGGGTCTTCGGCCATGAACCCATGGGCGTGGTGGAAAAAGTGGGCAAGGATGTAACAGAATTCAAGCCCGGCGACCGGGTAACGGGTCTGGGCCTGGAAGCCTTTACGGAATACCTGCTTTTCACTCCCGATAAATTGGTGCACGTACCTCATAACGTAAAGGATGAGGATGCCACGGCGGAGCCCCTGTCCTGCCTGATCAGCGCCGCCAGCAAGGTGCCTCTTACCCTGCCCGGCGACACCGTGGCGGTGGTAGGCACAGGCTACATGGGCCTTGGCATGGTGTCTCTTTTGAAGCTGAGGGGCGCCGGGAAGGTTATCGCCGTGGATGTACGGGAGGAGGCGCTTGAAAATGCCAAGCGCTTTGGCGCTACCGAATGCTACCTGCCCCACCAGGTGCCCAAGGAATACCTGGCATCCTGGAGCGACATTTGGACCGGCGGCGTATCCATTGTGACAGAGTGGGCCGGTACCAACGAGTCTTTAAAGCTTGCCGGAGAGATGACAAAGATCGACGGCTTCCTGGGCATCGGCGCGTACCATACCGGCGGAAACCGCATGGTGGATATTCAATTGTGGAACGTGAAGGCCATCAGCGCCGTTAGCCTGCACGAGCGCAAGGACCCCTTCCAGATCAAGTGCTGCCAGCACGCCATGGAGCTATTGTCCAGCGGCCAGTGGAAGTTTACGAATGTGAATACGCGCATTTATGGCCTCCATGAATTCGACCAGGCGCAGCAGGATCTGGACGTAAAACCCGGCAACATGATCAAGGCAATTATTGACTGCACAAAGTGGTAAGCGGAGGAAAGCATATGAAAAGCAATGCGGTATGGGTAGTGGCCGAAAAAAAGATTGAAGTCCGTCCGGTGGATATAAAAGCTCCGAAATATGATGAAGTGCAAATCGAAACCAAAGCCTGCGGCGTGTGCGCCTGGGATTCCTATCTCTACCGTGGCATGAGCGCCCCCGGCCCCATCCCATATGTTATCGGCCACGAGGCGGTAGGCATCATCCGGGAAGTGGGCGAAGGCGTCAAAGGCTTTAAGCCCGGGGACAAGGTGTTCTGCTCCAGCGGCGGGAACGAAATGATGCAGCAATATTTTAACCAGCATTATTCCTGCATCGCCAAGATTCCCGATGATGTAACCGACTATGCCGCCTGGGTTTTGGAGCCCACAACCTGCGTGGTGAATCTTTTAAAGCTGACACAATTGGAGCCCGGCGATTCCGTGGCCCTGGTAGGCGCTGGCTACATGGGCCTTTTAACCCTGCAAGGCTTGACCCGCGGATCCTGCGCCGGGGATATCACTGTGTTCGAAATCCGCGCTGACCGCAGGGCCCTGGCCCAGAAACTTTGTCCCGGCCACGTGTATGATCCGAATTCGCAGGAGGGCAAAGCCAAGATTGATGAGATCATCAAAAACGGCGGCGTGGATGTGGTGATTGACTTTGCCGCTTCCGATTCCGGCTTTGACCTGGCGCTTTCGCTGCGGCGCTACAATGCCGGCAAGCTGGTGCTGGGCACCTGGCACCGCCATGAGAAGACATTTGATGGGACCAACTGGCATATGAGCGGCGTAAATGTGCTGAACCTTTCCCCCATGAGCAACCGCCATTATACCGATATGATCCCCAGGACCGCCGCGCTGGTGAGGCGGGGCGTATATACCCCCGGCGAGCTGGTCTCCCACGTGGCCCACTATGCCGATGTGGAAGCGGTGAATGCCCTGTTCAACAAATCCATTGACAAGAGCGACGGCTACATGAAGGGCGTCATCACATTCTAAGGGAGGATGCAGCGTTATGAAAATTGCCTATACCGGCTGGACCTGGCTGGTGAATCACAATGATAACCACAAGTGGGAGTTTGAGCAGTTTCTCAAGGAAGTTTCCGACCTGGGCTATGAGGCGGTGGAGAACTTTGCCTTTATCACCAAGTACTTTGACAACAACGCTGAGGAAGTAAAAGCGCTGCTGGACAAATACGGCCTGGAAATGGCGAACCTGTATGAGCACTATACCGACGATGACGAAGCGGATTATCAAAGCGCCGTTGCCTATGTGGCTTTCATGAAGAAGATCGGCGCCACTTATTTGAACCTCCAGGGTGTTATGTGGCGGGATGCGCCCCTTGACAGGCCCACCGACCGGGAAAAAATATTGAAATATGCCGCCCTTTCCAACCGCATTGGTCAATTGTGCCGGGACAACGGCTGCGTGGCCTGCTTTCACCCCCACGCAAACACCCCCGTTTATACACAGGAGCAGATCGATCTGTTCCTGAGCAATACCGATCCCGCCCTTGTTTCCCTGTGCCTGGATACCGCCCATACCACCTTGGCTGGTATGGACGCGGTGGCGGCCTTTAAAAAGTATCTGCCCCGCATTGCCTACATCCATTTGAAGGATGTTGACCCCGACAAGGAGCGTTATGCCGCTTGGCCTATGGACAGCTTCTGTGAGCTGGGCATTGGCACGGTGGACTTCAAGGGCATTTACAAGGTGCTTCAAAATGGCGGCTATGACGGCGTGCTGTGCGTGGAGCTTGACAAACGCCCTGTGTGCAACTACAAGTCGGCCATGATCTCAAGGCGCTATCTCCACGATGCGCTGGGCCTGTAAATTCCTTCACATGATGGCTTTTTCATTATTAATAGAGAAGCGCTTTTCCAACCCGGAAAAGCGCTCTCTTTTTTACGATCCTTAATAGGGGCTGCGGGGCATTTACCCAACCTTTACAGCAGCCATACCGCCAGCAAAACGGCCAGGAAAAACAACGCCGTGACCAGCTTGATGGCCGTCATCCGCCGACGCATCCAGTCGGATACCTGCATCACCGCTTTCCCCTTGAGCACCAGCACGGTGAGCAGCGCGGACGGCACAAGAAAGGCCAGGCAGTAGACTACCAGCATAAGGAACATCCGCACGGCCTGAGCACCCGATTGCAGGCTGGAAAGGAGTGTTGCCAGATACACCTGGCCGGCGCAGAGAAATTCGCTGACAGCCACCAGAGCGCCAAGGAGCATAAGGGCGGGGACCATTGCCTTGGAATCGGCGGCAATGCCTTGGATGCGATGGTGGAGAAATCTTCGAAGCCTTGCAGGCAGTTGGTTGCGGATTTGCCCGTATTCCTCCCGGTTGGCGGCATAGGCGTCCCATAAATTCAGCAATATCAATATGGCTGAATATGCCGTAAGAAAGATTTTAAGCGCCATGGGAAGCCAGCTTAAGTCAAAGGCCTGTATCACCCCGGCAAGCAGGGTACCGATGGCCAGATAGCATAGGAACTTGCTTGCAAGGAATAGGAGCGCGTACCGCCCAGCCTTTTTTTTCAGCGGGATCAGAATGCTTAAAAGCAGCAGTACCATCGACAGCGCGCATGGATTCAGGCCGCCAATCAGCCCGGCCGCCAGAGTAGTCAACAGGTGCAGCGGCGGCAGGCCCGCTTTTCCCGTCTGCGTGATACGATTCCCTACCGCCTCCCCGCGCGCAAGGGCCCCGGGCAGCTCCTTTTGGATTGCTTCGCTTCCCACAAGGTACTTGTCCCTTAAAAAGACGATGGGAGCAACCCGCTTGTCCTCTGGTACGCGGTAGCTGTCAAACAGGGACAAGGCCAGGGCTGTTTCCTCCCCAATGTTGATGGGAACGACCTCTACCCTGGATTCAAAAAAGTATGTGCCCCGGGTCAGGGAAACGCTGCCGGGCAGGGTATCCAGCGTCTTTTTCGCTTCCGCGCAGCTTCCGCAGGCGGTGACATACAAGTAATAGACAACGCTGTCGGCGGTATCCTCCCTTGCCAAAGCGTCCCTTGGCAGTTCCGCGGAGATGGCGTCCTGCCCGGCGTACACCTGGCCATCTACAATCAGCAGCGGAAGAAGCTGCTTTTCTTTGGGAATGTTGTATTGGACGATTGCCTTATCCAGTGCTTTCCTGGCATTTTCATGGCTGATATTGTAAAACGTACAGGCGTAATCACCGGTGTTCTTCCCCGTCAAGTCCCGGAAGGTTTCTATAAAATCTTCTTCCGGCGTACAGGAGCCGCAATAGTTTTCAAAAAAGTACAAAAGCTCGGGCTTTGATTCGTATAGGGCCGGAGCAAAAATATTCAAAATGATCAAAAAGGCCAGCAAAAAGCCGAAAACACGCCTCATAAACGCTTTTCCTCCTTTGCAAGGGTCAATGTGCGGGCATCTTGGTAGCAGGCAAAAAAGCCCGCGATCCGAAGAGGCAGGGTGGATATGGCCACGGGAACCCCTTCCTGGCAAGCTGCTTCAATTTCCATCATGGCCCGCTGGATCACTGCCGAACGATGGATATGGCAGGGCTCAGGGTCGCGAAAAAACTCGATGCTCAGGGCTTTGATCGTTTCCTCCGAAAACTGCATGCAAAAAAGAGGGCCTTCATAAAGCGTCCTGGAGGATTCATCCGCAATGGTCAGCATCCAAAGGAGGACAGGCTTTTTTTTAATAAGCATAACGCGCTCTCCCCCCGTATGGCATAGATATGGCTGCTATACCCGAAAGCTTACCGTGTCACGCTCCACCAGGGAAGGCTCAAAGCACTTTATCTTCTCGGCCCCTGTGCGCAATTCAATGCGGTCCAGCAGCATTTTAATGGCGTACACGCCGATTTCATAGGCAGGCTGCTTTACCGTGGTCAGCCTTGGCTCCATGGTGGAGGAAAGATACACATCATCAAACCCCACCAGAGAAATATCCTGGGGAACTTTCATCTTGTGCTCCCGAACGGCCCGGAAGGCGCCAAGGGCAATCAGGTCGTTGCCGCAGGCGATGGCCGTAAAGGGGATCCCCCTGCCCAGCAGCTGCAGCGTTTTTCTGTATCCTGTTTCCATCGTGTAGCTGCCGCATTCCAGAAGATAGGGGTCCACAGGAAGATGATGGTCTGCCATGGCCTGCTCAAAGCCCCGCAGCCGGTCGTCCTCCGGCGCGTGGAGCGAGCCGTAGCCTGTAATGTAGGCGATCTGCCTGTGCCCGCGCTGTATCAAATGGCTTACAGCCTTGTAAGAGCCTGTAAAGTTATCCACATACACGCAATATTCCATGCCTGCGGTATAGTTTTCCACCGAGACAAAAGGGATGCGGTAGCGGCGCAAAAGCTCCTGGCTTTCCTGCTTGGTATTTGTACCCCCAGCCAGAATCAGGCCGCTGACATTGTATTCCACCATGGATTGAATGGCGGACAGTTCCCGCGAATGCATCTGGTCAGTATTGCTGATCATGGCGTTGTAGCCAAATCGGAGGGCTTCGTCTGACATGCCACGGGCCATATCTGCATAATAGGGGTTGGAGATATCGGGAATGATCAGCCCGATCATATGAAATTTCTGGGAAACAAGCCCCCGGGCCAGGAGGTTGGGCCGGTAATGCAACTCATCTGCCACCTTCAGGATGCGGTCGCGTGTTTCATCGCTGACCTTGCTGTAGTCTCCGTTGAGCACCTTGGAGACAGTGGCAATGGAAACAGCGGCCTCCCTGCTGATGTCCTTGATGGTGACAGCCATGAAGATCCTCCTGACAAGCGCCTCTTCGGCATAAAATTTACCACGAAAATGAAGCCGGGAGGGGGCTTTCCCCTCCCGGGATGGATCAACCGATCTCGATCACCGTGTACACCGGAAGATTGCGCAGCGTGACAACAAACGCATCCGCCTGCCGTTCCGTTTCAAAGGCGACTTCCTGCCCGTCCAGGGTATGCACCTTCACACTCCCGTTTACTTCCCGGAGGATAACGGCCGCCTCTTCGGCGCAGAGGATGGCATCCTGGGCAGCGTCATAGGCATAATTGAGGATATGCACAAAGGTTCGCCCATCCTTGTCAAAGCGCTGAATACCCAGCTTGCCGCTGCCGCCTTGCAATGTGCAGGCAGGCTTGTACAGCTTTTTGAAGCCTTCCATCAAATTCCGGTTGGCCTCTTTCCAATCGGGGCCGCATTCTGTGAACACGACATTGGGTAATCCCTTCAGCCGTGCGGCAGCCTGAACGTTCTCACCGATCCGGCCATGCACCAGCAGGCTTCCGCCTTCTTTAACGTACTGGGCCAGCACGTCCGCCTGGTTTTGGGTCAGAACATGGCAATCCGGCACCACCACCAGGGGATAGGGGCGGATGACATCCAGTGTGAAATCATCCTCCCGGACGTCGCCATCCGCCAGCATTTTCACATCATACATGGCCTGGGCATCTGAAAGGGCTTTGATGGCATCCCAAAAGGGGATATGGCTGGCATTGGGATCGGACCATTCACTGGTGGTGCAGTCCAGCAGGCTTTCCTGCTCATCCAGCATGGTGTTACCGCCGTTGCCCTTGGTGGTTTCCCGCCAGTAATAGCTGGGGAAGGAGTACAATACCGCCGCGCCTTTGACCGGCGTTTTGGGATAGAAATCCTCATGCTGATAGAGGAAATCCTGCACCTGAGCCGTAAGCTCCCGGGGCGGATAAAAGGAATCCTTGATGGTGTTGCCCATCCAGCCGCCGTAGGGCACGGCCATGTTGCAGCCGTATACCGAGGCCTCCAGCAGGAAGATCCGGTACAGGTCGTAGCCTTTGCCGGCATCCAGCATTTTCAAAAGCTGAGGCACGATGCCGCCATAGGGGTTTTCAGCCACGATAATGGGCTTTTGCCCGGCAAAGCCCGCGCAGTAGCGATAAAAGTGGGGCTGGCGGAACAAGGTATGCTGCATTTCGGTGATGATGACGTCCACCTTGGTTTCAATGGGATAGTATACCGGCATCAGGTTGAAAAAGTTGCCGGATACCATGATCTCCCGGCCGTAGGCTTCCTTGCCATACTCCTTGGCATAATCCACCAGCTCGGAGAAGTACTTCTTCACAGCCCGCATCTGGAATTCCCAGTAATGGCGGTAAAACGGAGCGCCGTGGGGATAGGAAGAGCCTGTTTCCAGCAAATAGTTCTTATAATTGAAGGTATCAAGGTCGATGCCGTCAAACTCCGCGCCCAGCAGCCCCTTGGCCTTTTGCACCTTTAAGTACTCTGTGAACTGCTTCATGCAGTCCTTGCAGAAGCACCCGCCGGACCCGATGGAGGTGATGGGAAGCTCGCACTCATCCAGCTGGATGCCCGGCACGCCGGCGTCGATTTGTATCTTCATGATCTTTTTCAGGTAATCCCGCCATACGGGGTTGTTGCGGCACGTCTGATAGCAGACCTGGTCGTGGCTTTTTACTTCCACCCAGCGGGCATGGACCGCTTCTCCATCAAGCTTGCGGGCGGCGCATTCCTCCCACAGGTCGGTGACAACTTCCCCGTCGCTGTTGATGATCCCATCGGGATAGTAGTCCTTCAGCGATGTGCCAAAAGCATTGGGATACTTGTTCTGTGAAAATTCCCGGAGGCCATACC
>JAEWAH010000053.1 GCA_023391725.1 Bacillota bacterium
GGAGTATACAGGGCCCATCTTTATCCCCGAACCGCCCAAAGCGGTGGAAGGGTTTGCAAGCTTCCGCGCAATATCAAGCGAAGAGGAAGCCATAGCCTACGCCAAAGCCTTCCTGGGCAGCGAGGCCATCGGGGCCGATGTGGATAAATTGAGCATCAAGATAGGCTACGAGCCGGCTGATTGGTTCGTGCGAGCCTATCTGCCCGCCAAAGCGCAGCCCTACAACCTTGGCTTTGACAGCTATGGCATGGTCACCTATTTTTCAAACGATGTCGTCAATCGAAATGACGTCCTCCCTGTGGCTTCGCCTATCACCGATACCAGCAAAGAGGGCGCGAATTATATCGCATATGTCACCGCCTTTGCCGATACCATGCTGCCCGGCGTGGGCACCGCCTTTGAAAGCATCCATATCGACAGCGATACGAAGAATGGCGCCGGGCGCTACCTGACCATGATTACGGGAAATGGGCGCACAAAAAAAGCCCATTACTTCGTGCTGCAAATCGAGCCTGAGGTACACTTGCTTTCCTTTCAACCGCAGGACGAATCGTACCGGGTCTTCAACCTCACCAACAATGCGGACGCCCTGTCCGCATACACCATGGAAAGCGCCGTGGCCGATTGTTCAAGCCTCCTGACGGAGACCACCGACTTTACCCAGCAGCAGGTGGATTGCGGCAAGATCACTGCGGAATTTATGCCGGAGGAGAAGGTATGGGTCGCCCGCTTCACCATCGCCGCAAATCAGGTCACAGGCAATCTTAAAAAGACCCTGCTCGAGCATTACGGCCCAGGCGACAGCTTCACGGTGGAATCGCTGACGGACGATATGGGCAAAAGGCTGTGGTACAAGACCCTGGACGTCTATAAGCATCGGATCGATCCGATCATCAGCCAGAAGCAGGCGAAAGATATCGGCCTGCAAGCCGTTGCCCAGACCCTTCAAGTGCAAGACGCCACAAGCAACGTTGTGGATTATTACCCCGAACGCGCGGAATACCATGTCTATTACGATTCTAAGGATGGTCCCATGGGCATTGTGCACGTAGATATGCACACGGGGGAAACAAAGCTGATCATCGATTACAAGCAAGCGGGGGATGTAAAATACATCCTGCCCGCGGTGAAAACATCCGCCGAGCCCAAGTTCCAGCCCATCCCCCCAGCCGGGCAAGGAGGGATAGATGGGTATCTTTCGCAATTGCAAAATGAAAAAGGGCAGTGGGGCTTTTGGACGGTGGAAGACAAGGCAAAGTTGTACGCCGAGCTCTTGCTTCTGAAAGACTCCTATCCTGCTGCAGGGACAAGCATGGGCGATTCGGAGCTGTTCGATGAAATCATGGAGTACAAGCATGGCTTGCCTGGCGCTCAGGATATATTGCAGACAAAGGCGGAGGGCCTTGCCAAGGATGCTGTGGCCCAAAAGTATAGCCTTAAGCCGGAAGAGCTTCAAGGCTACAAGGCCATGCCTCTTTTTTACGAGGATGAGCCCGGCCACCCCGTATGGGAAATCCGGCTGGCAAGGTACATGGTCTGGGATTATGCCGTAAAGATTGACGCTCGCGGGGGCACGGCCATCGATGTAACGGACTGGGCTACGCATGCGCGGGGAGGCGCCCCCGCCCCGGCGCCTACAAAGACGCCAGCAACGCCAGCGCCCAAAGAAGATGAGATCGTAAAGGAGCAGGCCATTAGCCTGGCCAGGCGGGCCATTGAAAAGCAGTGCGGTCTGGACCCTCAGACGGTGAATGGCTTCACGTTGTACAGTGCCCAGTATGTGGGCGTTGGTGTGAACTACAATGACTTGGGCATGATGTATGACAAACCTTTCTGGTGCGTCTGTTTTAGCCTGAACGATCCCAGGACGCCGTATGATTACGCCGTGATACTGAACGCGGAGACAGGCGATGTGTTGCAGGTGTACGACCCGAGCAATATCTCCAACGGTTGACGCAGCACATGGCCCACTTTGCGGGTTCCGCCCACCGCGCGGGGCTTTCGCTCCTATAACAAAACCGCCACGGTCTACCGCGGCGGTTTTGATATATGGCAGGTGTAGGGTACTACCGTACCTAAAGCCTTTGTACCTGCTCCATTTCAGCGCACATGATCAGGAACGCGCCAACGCCATGCAGATCATTTGTACTGGTAGGGCGTGCGCAATAATGCGCGTAATCGCCTACGCCGGTACCGATGCAAATATTATCGATGAGCACGCCGTTTTCGTCATATTGTAGGCGTTCCACGATGCCCGCACAGGCTTTCACGGCGGCAGCCAGATACTTTTCCTCCATCAGCCCTAAGCGTACGGCCTTGCAAATCGCCGCCGTATACAGGCACGTGCAGGAGGATTCGACCCAGTTGCCCGCCTGGCCACCCTTGTCCACCACCTGGTACCATAGGCCGGTCTTTTCGTCCTGATAAGGCAAAAGCGCCAGCAGCAGATCGTGGACGATCCGCACAAGCTCCGGACGGCCCGGGTGGTCTTCCGGGAAAAAGTCCAAATCATCCAGCAGTGCCACCGTCACCCAGCCCATGGCACGTCCCCAGAACTCCGGCGAACAGCCGGTCTTGGGGTCTGCCCAGGGCTGTTTTCTTTCATAATCCCAGGCATGGTACCAGAGCCCTGTCTTCTCGTCGCGCGTCTTTTGCTCCATCATTTTCGCCTGAAAGACGACAGCGTCAAAGAACTCCGCTTTATTGTGCTCTGCTCCATATTGAGCCATGAACGGCCCCGCCATGTACAGGCCATCCAGCCACATCTGATTCCTGTACCAGGCCTTGTGCCAAAAGCCACTCTCGGGATTACGCGGGAACGAACCCAGGTAGTATGTGATGGTATCGATGGCGGCTTTGTAACGTTGATCACAGGTGAGCTTAAATAGTGGGAACAGCAGGATGCCCGGCTGCAGGTCGTCCAACTGGCCGGGGTTAAACGAAGTGATATTGCCGTAATCGTCTATCAGCGAATCGATCCAAACTTTGATATAGGCGTAATACTTTTCATCGCCGCAAAGCAGATATGTTTTTTGCATGCCGGACAGAAACACGCCCTGATGGTAATGAAAATGGTGCACCGGCGGCAACTCCCCGGGGGCAAACTTTTTCATCAGCGTATCGCAGGCCATCTGCGCATAGTGAAGCATCGGCTTTCCTTTGAACAGAAATTGTTCCAGAGTGATTCCTCCCGGCATTATTTACCGCAGCTGAAGCATGGCTTCACGCAGCACGGCTATATCACGGCGCTGCACATAGCAGCGCTGGTAATTCTCCGGCCGCGCACGGGCTACGATATCGAATGCTTCCTCAATGGCATACCATCGCACCTGCGTATCCTCGTCCATTTCTTCCTGAGTCAGCGACGGCATTCCTTTGGGACCCTGCACCCGGGCAAGATAATAAAAGGATTCCTGGGTAAAGTCGTTAAGCATTCTGCTTTCTTCAATGCGGCCCAGTTCCTGTACAATTTGGCAGGCACAGCCCGTTTCTTCCAGCATCTCGCGCTGCAGCGTGCCCTCCAGCGTCTCTCCGGGTTCTACCCCGCCACCCGGGAGGGTAAAAAAGCCCATCTTGCCAACGTACAATAACGCCATCAAGCCGTCGTCGTCCAGCAGAACGGCTCTGACAGCCTTCCTGGGAACCGCGCTGGATACTTCATCGGCACCGGTGATGTCCTTGTCGGTAATCCGCTGGATAAGTTTCAAAGGCTGGCATTCCTTTCATGACCTTTATTCCGCAAAGTATCCCACATCGATGCCCGTAATGTCCTCCTGCCGGTAGAAAACAGCTTGGCTGATGCTCTCGGGGAGCACAAGGCCCGGGGTGTGTTCATCCGCCTTGCCGGAATAATGGATATCTATATGATTCTCTTTGAGCTCACTTGGAATATAGCGGACGGGTATGCCGCATACCGTAAATGACAAGTAGCCTTCTGAATCAAACTCCTCCGGCGCCACGAACCGGGGGTCGAATTGCAAGCGACCATTGTCCACAATGACGCCAAGTTCGCCCCTTCGCATCAGCACGGATTCCTTCACCTGGCCGGTCATGCCCGGCTGCTGGCTCTTCCCATCGAAGGAGGAGTGGGAGTAGGGCTCAATGGGGATCGCCTGGCAGGCCGCGGCATCCTTTCGGTAGAGGAACTGCCCTGTCACTTCCCGGTATTTTTGATTGACCGCTTGCATCTGCCTTCTGTCATGCCGGGAGGCGAGCGCCAATTCCATGATGGCTAACGCCAGCTTCGCATTTTGATGCCAGTAGATGCAGCCGATCCCCTCATACTTGTACATGACCTCACTGCGCCCTGTGAACCGCCCGTGCCCAAACAGGCGTTCAAACTGCTTAAGCAGATACTGCCGCTCCTCCTCATTGTAGGCGGAATCTTTTAGCGCATGCTCCAGGGCTTTTTTTGTTGTCATGTTTGCGCCAAAGTGGAGTGTCCCATTCTGGTCCTGACATACGATCAGGCCATCAGCCGCCAAGGAAGCCGAGAAGCTGTTTTTCTGCCAGAAAGGAACCGTCATGCGCTTGGGATAGAGGTAATGGGCGCCCAGCCGTCGGCTTCCCAGGGTTTGATCCATCTCCCCAAGCAGCGCCTGGACCTCGTCCGCAGTAACGATCCCCGCGCCGATGGCGGCGGATTGCCCTTCCAGCATCACGCGCATGGGTTCCACGCTGCCGTCCCCATGCAGCAGGTTATACGTCGCATACAATGTGCCTTTGTTTTTCCGGGTGGTGCCGTCAAGGATCTCCATGCAGCACCTGAGCCATTGCCTAAGGAGACCGGAGGTAAGCTCCCGGTTTTCCGAAAAACCATGCTGATAAACGTGCTGGCGGTAGTGGGAGAAGGCCTTTCCCATTTCGTCCAGCAGCCGCTTGGCATTGCCCGAAGGCTTGGCACTATAGGCCTGCATCAGGTCCAAAGAGGCCTCCAGCCATTCGACCACTTCTTTGGAGATAGTAAAGGAAGCACTTTCTTCCTGTACAAGCTTAAGCAGGAACTGGACATACGCTCGCATGTGGTAAACGGTGACCATGGACAAACCGATGCCTACGATGGCGTTGTTGGCATCGTTCCATTCCGGGCGCTGGGTGTTCATCCACACGCCGCCGTCAGGATGCAGGTTGGCCATTTTGCAAAGCAAGGGGACAATCAGCTTTTCCATCAGGCCGACATGATACACCTTGCTTTCCTTCAGCACCAACTGCCCGTCCGTTCCCATAGCCGTAACAAGCGCCGCGATCTGCCCGTCCCGCTGCCTGTCAAACATGACGGTGTTTTTGCTATCAATGGCGATCTCCTCATAGGGCTTGATGATATACGGCACATTCGCATAAGTGAATGCCTGCGTGCGCAGCAAAGCGTGGAGCCTTGAGGGGAAATGATTGTTCAGGCCCTTGAGCAGGCGCAGCAGATAAATGATCTGATGATCGCCCCAGTACCCCAGGCCGCTGAAGGGATTGTCGGGCTCCGGGCGCTCCCAGTCGATCCCGTTGCGGTTGATACGATAGGGGTTGTAACCGTCCACCGTGGAGGCGTTGACGAACCTTGCGATCATGTGCTCGTAATAGCAGGGGAAAGAAAGCCCCAGGGCTTCCCAGTTCTGAAAAATGTCCCGCCAGTTCCCTTCGTACCGCTTGACGGGGTTTCCCCGCTCGTCCTTCAGCTTGATTTGGAACTGGTTCCAGGGCCTGGACGGGTCGCCATGGCGCCGGGAGAAGGACAAAGGCAGATATTCCAGCGCCAGGCGCAGCGCCTGGGGATCATCCTCAAATGCTTTCTTTAGATGATGAATGGTCTTACATTGCTTGGCCTTTTGGATGAATTCCTCGTTGCTTCCAATAGTATGGCTGCGCACCTGCGCAAAGCTTAAGAAATCATCCGCATCCAGCGCGTAACCATCGGCAAAGATGCCGCCCCGCAGCACATTGTACAGGGTATTCAGGTAGTGGTGATGCATCGCCCTTTGATCGGCCGATTGCTGCACGCCATCCGCGATGGCCATAAGCCGTTCCAACTGCTCACAGCCCTTGATGATATCAGCCTGAAGGGCATCCTGAACAGACGAATTAAGAAGCTGCGAAAGCTGAACCAGGGCACAATGGTCGTACCCATGATCCACCACAATGTGATGCAAGCAATGGCCGCCAGGCGGAAGTTCTTCCCGGTAGTTCACAAAATAGGCGCCTTTGCAGCCGTACATGGACTGCCCGTAGGGGTAGGGCGTCTCATGGACAAAAGCCTCCACCACCTGGGAACTCAGCGCGATCTGCGCCTTTTTGCAGTCGGTCCACGCTACGTTGGCACGAAGAACTTCGATGGGATTTGGCGTGTCGTTGATGAGCGTCGTCAGGGAATAGGTGGCCAGTACGCTGTCGGGGTAAAGCTCGTTGGCCTTGTAGGCATCCACCAGGGTGGAGGTATTTGCCTGCAAATTCTTGTCCACATTGCAGGGGAGTATGTTTTCCAACCCGTCCAGAAGCTCGACCTGTACCTCTTGATCAGATAGGTTCGTAAGGGTGGCTGTCTTCACGGCGCCGAACCGCTCGCTGGTTTCGTATCGGCAGGAAAAGCTCAGCTCCAGATCGACGTTGATCTCCTCAAAGATCACGCTGGTCCCATGAGCCGCCTTGTAAATGTTCTGCGTCACATGCCACTTATCAAGGCTTGTGCGCGCAAAAGGCTCCCACAAGCTGCCGCCGGTCCGTATGATCGTTTTCCCGCCCGTACGCGCCTGATCGTGGATGCGGTCATCCGTTTCATAGGGGAAAACAGCGCCTTGCGCGTCCTGCCGCCCTGCGGTGATTCCGCCTTTGGACGATAGGAACATCCACACGTCACAGGCCGAAACGACGTTAATGAAAAACGGCGTCAGCCATTGGCTTTGCTCCACCTTGTAAAATACCTGGCCGTTTATATTCACAAAAGAGTCGGTGGTGGTCATGGTTTTTTCCTCCATGATGGCGTGATTTTATTGATTTGGATCTCTCAGCTATCATATAGAATGATACCATATTGCCAGCATTTGGCGCAAATGATATTTGGGGGAATTGAGCTGCGTGCGCAAAAGGAATCCATCATGCCAAGCGCGTATGAATACAGGAGAAAATGACAGTTAAAAAAATATCTAAGATGCAACCTTTTCCAATTTTACTGCCTCTAATCTATGTGATCACGTTGATGCTACCCAAGAACTGGGGGAGGCCAATGGATAAACAGTTTTTTGTGGATGAGGTAAAACAGGCGGAGCGCTCTCTCTACCGCGTTGCACGAAGCTTCCTGTCTACGGACGCGGATGCCGCAGATGCCGTGCAGGAGGCGCTGACCCATGCCTGGGCCAGACGCGATACCTTGCGCGAATCGAAGTATTTTCGCACCTGGCTCACACGCATCCTCATCAATGTATGCAAAAAGGCACTTAGGTCCCGCAGGTGGCTGGTGGCCATGGCCGAAGTCCCCAGCCCCAGGGCATATCCTCTTGCGGATTTGGACCGGTCCGCCTTGCGTGAGGCGATGCGTTCAATGGACGCGAAGTATCGCCTTCCCTTGGTGCTGTTTTACCTGGATGACTATTCCCTAAAGGAGATCTCCGGAATGCTGACCCTTCCCCAGGGCACGGTAAAAAGCCGCCTTCACCGCGCCCGTGAAATACTGCGCACCAAACTACATCAGGAGGTGTTTGACGATGAAGCATGATGAAC
>JAEWAH010000110.1 GCA_023391725.1 Bacillota bacterium
CATAATATTTTGAGGTTTGCGGGGACGGGGGCGGGGCGGGCTTATTTAAAAAACACGCCCCCCCCGCTTCACTTCCTTACCGTTCCACCCATTGTATCCCCCGTCTCCCCGTGGTATGATATGCTGCGGATTACATAGGCTAGCAAGAGGAAAGAGGGGATTGCATGGCGCAGGAGAACCCCGCAAATCTGGGCCGGGCTTCGGTTCGCGGGCGGCTGACGTATGCGGATCTTAGCCGTACCGCAGCTTTTCTTCTGCCCTGGGAACAGGATCCCTGGGGCAGGCTGCGCCCGCCTTTTTCCCAGGAAGCCATGCGCATGTCCATCGAGTTGGCCTCCTCTGCCCGGGATCTGCGTGTGGGCGACTGGATGCGTTCCGGCTGGACGGACTTCACTTTTCAGGTGGACAATATGCTGGTGGGCGGTGTTTCTCCGGCGCCCATCGGCGAAACGCGGCAGTTTTTGTATAACAAATGGGCGATGTACCGGGCCCGGGCGGGGCTTCGCCAGTTAAATCCCGTAGGCCGGGTGCTTTCCGCCATGCGCCAGCGCCAGCAAAGCGATACGTGCAAGGCGCTGGTGATGATCCATCCAGCGCCCGGCGGGCGGTTCGTGGTGGCGCTGGGCTTTCCAAGCACCGGAGCCCGGTTTTATGACTGGTTTTCCAACTTCCGCTTTGCCAGCGAAAATGGCATCCATCGGGGCTTTTTGCAACTTACAAGGCAGTTTGAGGATAACGCCGAGCGCATCGACTTCCCCGAAACAGCCCGGGCGCTGGGCCTTGATAAGCTGACCTTGAGTCAAATCTTTTCAGAGGCCAGGTCTCATAACAGCCGCTTCCGCCTGTGGCTTTCCGGCCACAGCCAAGGGGCTGCGGTGATGCAGGTGCTTTCGCATCTTTTGATCCAGGAGACCGGTGTGCTGCCTGAAAACCTGGTGGGATACGGGTTTGCCTCGCCAACTGTGATGATGGGCGCCGCCATGCATGACCCGGCGGCCTATCCTTTGTACCATGTGCTCAACAGCGACGATTATGTACCCCGCTCCGGGGCGCAGGTGCACCTGGGCGTATGTCTTACCTACCCCGCAGAGGAGGAGATGCGCAGGGCAGCTTATGGCTGGCGCTGGACCGAGGAAGCCGAAAAGGCCCGGACTGCGGTGCGCCGCCTGGCCCGGCGGATGGTGGATATGCCCACCCTCATTGAATCCGGCATGGCGTACTTACAGGTGCTGGCCGGGATGCCCATGAGCGAGGCGCTTTCGGCGCTAAACTTGATGAGCCTGCGCTTCCAGCCCATCCCGCAGGTGATGGCCATAGCCGGGGCCAATCCCCAAAATCTTTTGAACTTCGTTCGCCGCAGGGTAGATAAGGCATACTTCAGCCTTACGGGGCACGAGCTTGACCAAAAGCTGCTGGATCGTTTGCAAGCCGAGATCGAGGCGGCCATGCGGGAATTAAGCCCAGAAGCAGTCAGCCGGGCCATCTGGGAGATGATGTTTTGGCCGCATGTTCTCACCGCTGGGGAAGGGGTAGGCTACTCGGCCTATCAGTACATCGCTTTGCGAGGCGTTCATGCGTTGCAGCCGGCCATCTGGCAGGGCGGAGCAGTTCCCAGGCGGCTCTGGCTCAAGGCGCCCGCGCAAGTTTATGACCAGGAGGCGGCACGGCCCGCGCCGCTGTTTCCGCTTGTATTCAACCGCCGCCGGGAGATTGCGCCTAGGCGGCCTGTGCCTCGGCGCAACACGGGATATTCGGGAAGAAGAGCGCACTAGTTATATTCCCCTCCCATGGAGGGGTGGCGCGCAGCGACGGGGTGGTTGTATGGCGCAGCGGACCCGCGGGACGCCACATTTTGTATCATCACTACAACGGAATAGATTTTTAAGGAGGGACCTTCTTTAGAAAGGTCCCTCCCTGCTTATTCCTGTAGATCTCGTGGCCTGCCCAGCTGGTCCCGCCACCGGGCGCTCCGCCATGTGATGGGATTGAATGAGCGCCTTCAGCGGCTCATAGTGCTCATAGAAAACGGTGATGAAGTCTCCTGGCTGGGCATTGTCCAGCGCCTGCCTCAGCGCGTCCTCCTCCCGGAGGCAGACCTGAAGGTCAATATGCGGATTTGCGCTAATTGCAGTGTCTTTCAAAAGTCCCGCCACGATGCCGGACTTGCGTCCCCTAAGGTCGATGTCTTCCTTGATGTAGAGCTTGTGAAAGTGCTGGGCGCACAGCGCGCCTATTTTTTGTATAGCCGAATCCTGCCTGTCCCCCGGCACGCCAATGATGCCCACCAACCGCCGGGCGCCTTGCCGCTCGAGGAAAGAGATGGTCTGCTCGTATCCGGCAATGTTGTGGCCGTAGTCCAGCATCACCTTGAAGCCATTCCCTTCAAAGATGTTAAACCGGCCCGGATTGTGCTTTTCATCGGGGGCAAAGGTGGTAAGGCCCCGGCGGATGGCCCCCAGGGGGATACCCAGGCCCATCAGCGCGGCGCAGGCGGCCAAAGCGTTTTCGATGTTGCAGTAGGCAGTCCCACCGTAAGTGATGGGCACCTCTTCCACCTTCATCAACAGGGAAGGCTGATTCAAGTATTGCACATGCAGCGCGCCTTCGTGAAAAAAGGCCGCGTTCCCGCCCTGCTGAAGATGGCTTTGGAGCAGGGGAGTATTGATATTCCGGGAAAAGAGGAAGACATTGCATTTGACCCGTTCCAAAAAATACGGCGTCATGGGATCGTCCGCATTAAGTACGGCGCATCCCCTCGGCTTTACGGCCTCGATCACCAGCGCTTTCACGTACGCCAAGTCTTCCACGGTGTCGATCCCATCCAGCCCCAGGTGGTCTTCTGTCACGTTGGTGATGACGCCCACGTCGGAAAGATCATATCCCAGCCCCCGGCGCACGATTCCGCCTCTTGCAGTCTCCAGTACGGCGGCCTCCGTTTCCGGGTGGGAAAGGACCAGCGACGCGCTCAGCGCGCCGGTGTTGTCGCCCTTCAACAGGCAAACATCATTGAGGTAAATGCCGCTGGTTGTGGTATACCCCACCTTGCGCCCGGTCAAAACAAGCGTGTGGGCGATGAGCCTGACAACGGTGGTCTTGCCGTTGGTTCCGGTAACGGCCACCAGGGGGATGGTATAGGGCGCGCCAAGAGGATAGAGCATGTCCAGGATGTCTTTGGCTACCTGGGCCGGAGGACCCTCCGAGGGCATCACGTGCATGCGAAGACCTGGCCCCGCGTTCACCTCAATGATGGCCCCATGGTTTTCCTTCAGAGGAACGGAAATATCGGGGGAGCAGACGTCTACCCCGGCGATGTCCAGGCCAAGGATCTGAGCTGCCTTCACCGCAGAGGCGGCGTTGTCGGGATGGATCTCCTGAGGGCATGACCGGGCGGTACCGCCGGTTGACAGGTTTGCGTTTTTCCGAAGAGGAACGGTCACGCCGGCCCCGGGCACAGAGTCGGGGGTCAGGTTTTGCTCGGTAAGCTCATCTATGGCCGTTTCATCCAGTGTAATCTTTGTGAGCGGCTTGGTATGATCGTCCCCTCGAAGGGGATTTTCGTTTTCTTTGTCTACCAACTGCTGGATGGTGGATACCCCGTCGCCCGTTACAAAGGGCGGCTTGCGCTCCGCCACGGCGGATACTTTGCCGCCGACAACCAGCACCCGGTAATCCCGGCCATGAATATATTTTTCCACTATTGCGGCGGTGCTGAAGCCCATGGCCTTCTCGAATGCATCGGGGATTTCTTCCGGGCTTTCGATGTTCAGGGTGACGCCGTTGCCATGATTGCTGTCGTAGGGCTTCACTACTACCGGATAGCCGATCTCCCCAGCGCAGCGCAGCGCGCTGTCCAGGGAATAGGCGATCTCCCCTGTGGGCACAGGGATCCCATTTCGGCGCAAAAGTTCCTTGGTCAGGTGCTTGTCCCCGGCGGTGTTTACCGCGATGCAGCTTGGCTTGTCGGATAGCGCGGCTTCCATGCGCCGGGCATACTTGCCGTAGCCCAGTTGAAGCTGACTGTCGGCTCCCAGCCGCGTTACCGGGATGCCCCGGCGCAAGGCTTCCTCATAGATGGCCCTGGTGCTGGGGCCCATGTCCGTGCGGGCTTTCAGTGCGTGCAGATCCTCCAAAACGGGCGCGAAGTCCACCGTTTTGCCCTGCATCAGCTCGTTCATGAGGCTGATGACGGCCTTGCCGCAGGTGATGCCCACCTGCTCGTTTTCATAGCGGTAGACGATGTGGTAGTCAAGCGTCCCCTTCTCCTGCCGGGTGGTGCCAAAGGTCACGTCATAGCCCAGCAGACCCTGCAATTCCAGGATCGTATGTTCGGCCACATGCCCGGGATAGGTGCCCTCCCTCAGGCGCTCCACAAAGCCGCCTTCGTGCCCCAAGGCGCACTGGTGCCGATATAGCCCCGGGAATAACTCCAAAAGCCGGTCGTTGAAACCGGGGACTTGGCAGGTGGGGGCATTTTCGGCAGGCGTCAGGCGCACGGTGAGCCGGATCACGGGCTTTAGGCAATGGATGTTGCGGCCCTTATAAATCCTGATATCCTTAAGATCCAAAAGGAACAGCCTCCCCTAGTAAAAAGTCGCTGCGGCGGAAAATATTAGCGCGGGGGGATCACGAGGGCTTGATGATCAGGCGGTTTTGCATGTCATAGCCATAGCCCCTGGGCAAAATGTGCAGCGTGACCTGGGCGATGGCCAGCGTTTCGTTGGGGCTTAGTTCCGACACGTTGGAGTGGGAGATGGTTGTCCCGTCGATAACGGTCACTGCATTGGCGCCCAAAACATGGAATTTTGAGTCCGGGAAAACGTGGATGGCAGTGTCCTCGTCAATGCCGATGCCCAAGGTATGCGGGTTTTCGGCTACGCCGCACAACAGCCTTCCCAG
>JAEWAH010000118.1 GCA_023391725.1 Bacillota bacterium
GTGATACGCCGCGTGCAGCGCCTGGTAAGCTTTGGTGCCGCCCAGAATGCTGGTGATGCGCAGCTGGTCGCCCCCGGTGAAAAAGACGCCGGTGGCCCTGGAAATGAGGTCTGCGGCGCCTTGACTGTCCGCCTGGGCGCGGGTCTCAATATTCAGCGCCTCAATGGACCCCACCCCCAGCTTTTGAAACAGGGCCCGGTAGGTTTCTCCGGACTCGGCGGGGTGCTCGCTGGCGGTGGTGAGGATGACCATCCGGCCGCTTGGGCCCCCGCATTCTTTGGCGGTGGCGGTCAGGATCTCCATGGCGTCGGTCTTGTCCTCCGCGCCGCCGATGATAATGAGGTTTCCCTTGCCTTTTTCATCCATAAATGCTCCTGAATCATGCTTTCCTCAGCTATTTTCCCCTCATACTTTTTCGGGCATGCGCTGGCGGCTAAGCCTCATATTTCCCCTTCCTCCGAAGGATGCCATTTTCGATGGCGATATTTCCCCTCACCACCATGTGTTTGACGGCCAGGGTATCCTTGCATAGGGCTACGATATCGGCGTCACTGCCCGGGCGCAAGCACCCTTTGCGAGGGTAGATATGGAGCCTTTGGGCGGGATTTTTTGTAAGCGGCTGCAGGGCTGTTTCCAGGGACAGGTTCGCCTGGTGGATACAGGCAGCAAAATCGTTGTACAAGTTTTGAACATGGCCAATGCTATCGGGGGATGCGGCGTTGCTGCCCCCGGCGTCGGAGGAAAAGGTGATTTGGGAAAGGGGAACGCCCTGTTCCAGCAGGATCTTGATCGCCTGGGCTACGCAGTAACCTGTTTCATTGCTTTCCCCGGCGGTCAGGTCAAGGAATCCGCCCTTGCGCCCGTAGCGCAGCGCGTCGTCAAACAAGGATTTGTTCCGGTTCAAGTGAGTGGGCACGAACATATCCATGGGAAAGTTGCTTTCCTCAATCAGGTCTGTAAGCGGCGCAAGGCCCTTTTTCCCATCGCCCACGTGCAAATGGAGGATGCCGGCCTTTTTGCCGATCATGCCCCCCATTTTCACCTCCCAGGCCAATTGCCTCAGCATCTCAAGGGTCGGGTGGGTGGAACGGTAATCGGAGATGGCTACCTCCCCGGCGCCAAGCACCTTATCTACAAATACAATATCGTGGAGCACTTTCCCGGTCAGCGTATCGGTAGGCAGGCCGTAGCTGCCCGTATAGATATACGTATTCAGCCCTTCTTCTTCAAGCGCCCTGGCCTTGGCCAGCAACGAGGCCACGCTTCTTGTCACCCCGTCCGCGCCCAATAAGCCCACAACTGTGCCCACGCCCGCCTGAAGGATGGCGCCCAGCATCATCTCCGGAACGCGGCTCACCGGCCCTTCCTCGCCCCCTCCTCCGGTAATATGCATGTGCTGATCGATAAAGGCAGGGCACAAAAGGCAGCCGCTGCAATCCAGCATTTGCGTTTCGTATTCGGCAAGTACCGGGATGCGTGGTTTGATCAGAAGGATTTTTTCAGGAGAGAGCAGCAGATCGCTTGTGCCCATGGGTTCCGGGGCAAAGACTTCGCCGCCTTTGAGCAGCAGCATAAAAATGCACCTCCCTGAAAAATTTTCGGGTCTTTCGTAGACTTTCCGAAAAGGAGGCGCTTCACTTTGGAGACATACGGATGATTTGGAAAGACCTGCGGCTTCAAAAAAAGAAAACCAGGGCAAGCTAACTGCGATTTTCTATTTGAGGAGAAAAAAGATGGGCAATGTTTCTTATTGGCTTCAAACGGCGGAAAAGCAGGAGCATGAAAAGCTTGAAAAGGATCTTGAAACAGACGTGCTGATCATCGGCGGCGGGATCAGCGGCGTGAGCTGCGCCTATTGCCTGGCGCGCAAAGGCGTAAAACCCGTGCTCATCGAAGCCGGGGAAATAGCTGGCGGAACCACGGGCCATTCCACAGGCAAGGTCACCGTGCAGCATGACGTGATCTACAGCAATCTGATCAATAAGTATGGCATGAACATGGCCGCGGGATATTTTGCCTCCCAGGCGCAGGCCCTAAGGTTTGTGAGGGACGCTGTGAAAAGAGAGCGAATTGATTGCCAGTTGAATGAGAGCACCGCCTGGCTGTTTGCCATGGCGGAAAACGAAGTGGACATTTTGAAACGGGAGTACGAGGCCGCCAAGAAGCTGAACATCCCGTGTGAGTGGGTCGAAAAGCCAGACTTCCCTCAGGAGACTCTTGCCGCGCTCGGATATCATAAGCAAGCGGTGTTCCATCCCGCGCGCTATGTACTGGGCCTTGCAAAGGCGGCGGAGCGGGACGGGGCGAAAATGTACGGCTATACCAAGGCCGTGAGGGTGGAAAATGATGAACCCATCACCGTGACATTGGAAAACGGGGCGGTGATCCGGGCACGGCATGTGGTGATGGCTACGCAGTACCCCATTTTCGATGGGCCCAACGTGTTCTTCACAAGGCTGTACGCCCAAAGGGATTATGGCATCGCCGTGATCCCCCAGAAGGATTGGCCGGAGGGCAGCTATATAAACATGGGTGAACCCGCTCGGTCCATCCGCACCCATTTGGAGAAAGAGCAAAAGATATTGATCGTTGTGGGGGAGACCCATGCCACCGGCCGGGAAGCGGATAAATCGGATTTGCATTACGAAAACCTGGAGGGTTTTGCCAGGGGGATTGCGGGGATCAAGGAAATACTGGCGCGTTGGTCCGCCCAGGACTACGAAACCCCCGACCAGATCCCCTATATCGGTCGGCTTTCGGATAACAGCAGGCTTTATGTAGCGGCAGGGTACGGAAAGTGGGGCCTGTCCAGCGGCGTGCTGGCCGGGATGATGATTGCCGACCTGATCACAAAGGGCAACTGTGAGTATGAATCCATCTACTCCCGCAAGCGGGCCGACTATGTAAAATCCATGGGCAAGGCTGCTACGGAAGTGCTGGCCTCCGTGGGGGAACTGATCAAATCCAAATTTGAAGCGCTGCAAGGGCTTGAGGGGATTGAAAAGGGGGAGGGGCGGACTGCCCGCTACGATGGGAAACCCGCAGGTGTCTACCGGGACCATCAGGACAATGTAACGATCGTGGAGATCGCCTGTACCCACATGTCCACAGTCTTGAACTTCAACCCTGCGGAGAAGACATGGGACTGCCCTGCCCATGGCGGCAGGTTTTCCACAGACGGAAAACTCCTGGAAGGCCCCCCCAAGAACGATCTGCCAGTGTTGTTCAGGGGGAGCTACCAGGAGTTTGTGCGAGGGATAGAAGGGGAAAGTGACGGCACAATGAACGTAGATAGAGAGGAGAATTCCGGGGGTGCGGCGAAGGGGCGGAGACCCTTCGTTTGAAATCATCTCGTCAACTTTGCAGGGGTGAAGTGCCCAGGCGCCGCTTGTGGTGGCAATTAGCAGCGGATCTGGGTTCGCTTCGATTACCCTCCGGCCTCCGTAGCCGATGCGACTCGGCGCGCCGCTTTTGGCCTGGCGTTCCGCAATTTTGCTTTGCTTAATTCTCGCTTGCGCTCGGGAGGGGGATCGCCTGCAGGTAGTGGAGGGATTCAAAAAGCCAATCTGTAGCATTACTTCAGAGCAAAGCGACGAAGAACGTTGGATGTGCATGATTTATGCCAGATCCTTCGCTGCGCTCAGGATGACATTGGCGGAGGAGACCTTGATTTTTCAGGATATCTTCGGCTTGGCCGCGGAATGCGGTCATCGG
>JAEWAH010000143.1 GCA_023391725.1 Bacillota bacterium
CGATGCCGGGGCGTATGAAATACCGCTGGAAATGGTGCGTCTGGCCCCCTCCGCCGCCAACAGGCAGCCCTGGCGGATCGTGCGCACCAGTGGGCAGTTCCATTTTTACCTGGCCCACGATTCGCTTAATGCCAGCCACTCCTATGACATTCAGAAGGTCGATATGGGGATCGCCCTGTGCCATTTCGAGCTGACGGCAAGGGAATTAGGGCTCAAGGGCAAGTGGGCCTCTCACGACCCGCAAGCGCCGGGCGCGGCCAAAGGGCTGGAGTACATTATCACCTGGATCCCAGAGGATGCTGGGGATTGATAATCCCGCTTACTTTCCTCCAGCCTTTCGCTGGGCGATATCGTTGGTGTTCATGGTATGGCGGAATACCACAAAGCGCTGGAACAAAAACTCCGTCACGAAATTGATGATCATCGTTCCGCCCAGCACGATGTATTCATTCCATCCGATGGCCGGGCTTGTGAGTGCATCGCCCCACCAGGTGCTCAGCGGCGTAAATACAAGATAATACAAAAAGACCAGGAACATGGCTTTGGGCACATTGGCCGCGGAATGGAAGGTATAGCGGCGGTTGAGGGTGAAGTTCCAGACCACGCTCAAAATCAGCGCAATCAGATAGCTGGGCCAATAGGGAAAGCCTGTGAGTTCATTGAGCAGGGTGAAGCTTAAAGCCTGGATCGCGCCCGCCGAGATGGAAAACAGGGTGAACTTGATAAACTGCCAAGTGGACGCATGTCCACCTTTTTGTGCGCTGCCGTTTGATTCCGCCATAAATAAAGCTCCTATCGTATCCCTATTCAATAATTTTGGAAGGGTCGGCCCATGCCCAGAAGGCAGGCTTGGGCGCCAAATTTGCATCAAAGAGCAGCGGATATTGACCCGCCTTCCAGCTAAGATCATCCGTTGTGCCCCACACAGTCACGCTTTCCACCTTCTGCGCAAAGCGCAAAAACACCTGCATTAGATTTTTATACCGCTGCGCTTGCTTTTCAAGCTCCGCAGGAGTATTCGCCGGGATGGGAATATCCATCTCCGACACCCGCAAGCGCAGGCCCTTATCCGTAAAATACTGCATGGCGTATTCCACCTGCCGGGTGCTGGGTGTATTGAGCTGATAGTGGCACTGGAAGCCCACGCCGTCGATGAGACCCGCATCCATCAATTCCTGAACGAGGGCTTTGATCCCCTTAAGCTTGGGCTCGTAGGGGATGCTGTAATCGTTGTAGTACAGCTGCGTACCCTGGGGGGCGTATTTGCGGGCGAAGGTGAAAGCCTGCAATACGTAATCCTCCCCTACTGTGTCCATCCACCAGGTACCGTTTTGATCATCCTCGGTCTTTTTGCCCCGCAGCTTTCCGCTTTTGTCCAGCACTGCCTCGTTGACAACGTCCCAGGAGATCACAAGCCCCTTGTAGTTTTCATCCATGTACGCCATGACAGAGGCGATATAGTTTTCCAGGCGGGCAAGCATCACTTCCCGGCTGACAAGCGGCCCGTCCTCCCGATAGCCTTCGGTAAAGAAGCTCTTGGGCGTTTGGGAATGCCACACCAGCACATGCCCGTGAACGGCGATGCCGTGATCTTTGGCATAGTTAAGCATGGGTTTGGCCGCGTCAAACTTCACCGCGGGATGCGTTTCATCCCCCGCCGCGGCCAGTTCCCGGCTTTTCCTCACATCAAACACGTTCTCCGGCTTGAGTTCGTTCTCGGGGGTAAAGGAATTGAACTGCCCCGCCAGAAAATCCATGCGTTCTCCATCAGCCAGTTGGGGCCTGGAGACGGCGCAGCCCATCAAAAAATCATCCTTGTAGATTTCCTTGAGGGAGGGCAGATCGCCGGAAGGCGTGGTCTCCCCCATGCCGACGGCCGCCTGGCACAACACAAGCGTCAGGCACAAAGCAAAAATGACAAGCCGCTTTTTCATTGGACTAATTCCCTCCTTTTAGGTAAACGATGATTTTGCGATTGGTCCATAGGGGCGATGTGGGCATCGCCCCCTACGTTCAACCACCCCGGCGCTACGCGCCACCCCTCGTCTGGAGGGGAATGGTATGGACGCTCGCAGCGCCCTACACCTCATCCGGCGCTACGCGCCACCATCCCGAGGGTGAGCGAAGCGAACCTGGAGCTCACGAAGGCGAAGCCTGAGGAAGCGGAACACCGGCCTAGCGAAGCGACGGTCGGTGCGCAGGGCCTCAAGGGGAAGGCTTATGGTTGGCTGGTTTCATGCAGCTAAAGGCCAATAGCTTGAGCGCAATATTTACTCTCCGCTAAATCATAGCTTATCTAGGGTTTCGTTCAGGCTCTCGCCCGGCGTTCGGCGCGAAGCACACGGATGAGCTCCTTGGTCTTGGGGGGCTTGCCATACATCAAAACGCCGATGCGGTAGATCCGCGCCGCCATGATGCCGATGAGCAAGGTGGTGGCGACCAGCAGCGCGGCGGAAAGAATGATCTCATACCAGGCCGGGCTGGACATGGCGATGCGCGTAAACATGG
>JAEWAH010000239.1 GCA_023391725.1 Bacillota bacterium
CGGTTATGGTTCCCAATATCGGAAGGGGTAAACGAGTTGCCGCGCCGAGCATGTCGGTGTAGACGGGCAGTGTATTCAAATGCTCGATCATCGCCGCGACCGTCGCAGTCGTAGAAGCCTTATCGGCAAAGTTGAAGGCAATGGTGCTGGGCAAGGCTGCCAATGTTTGAGGGCTTAGGCCGGCATAGATATTTCTCCAGATCTCCCAGCCGCCCTGGGGAATGACGGCGTTGATGCTGGCGATATCAGGCACCCGGGTGGCAAAAGGGCTGTCGGGCATCCAGATATTATGGACCCACAGCCATCCCTGGAAATTAGGCGTACCGCCAGAAAGGTATGTAAAGACCTGCCCGGCAATCTGTTCACTGGACATCAAACGCATGGCGCCCAGCATGGCGAACAGGATGGGCAGGGAAAGCAGCATGGGCAGGCAGCCGGATAGCGGATTGATGCGCTCCTTGCGGTACAGCTCCGCCATCTTTTGATTCAGCTTTTCCTTATCGTTTTTGTACTTCTTTTGCAGTGCGGCAATCTGAGGCTGGAGCTTCTGCGTTTTGCGCATGCTCTTGCGGCTCTTATAGTCAAAGGGCGAAAGAATGATACGGATCAAAAGGGTAAACAAAACAATGGACCAACCATAGTTGCCCACAATATTATATATGCCATCCAATATGGACTTGAGGAACTCATTCATCTTGAGTCTATTCCCTCCTGATCGTTACGTTCTCATCCTCGGGTACGGGGTCGTAACCGCCCTTTACAAAGGGGTTGCACCTCATAATGCGCCACAGTGCCATCCAGCCGCCCTTCCATGCCCCATAGCGCTCTATGGCGGTCACGGCATACTGGGAGCAGGTGGGTTGGAATCGGCAGGCGTCCGGCAGATGGGGGCTTAAGTGCCGCTTATAAAAGCGGATTCCCCGGATCATCAGGCGTTTCATTTGGGCGCATTCCCTTCCTTAACATTCCCTTCCTTAAGGAGGTTCTGCTTCTTCAAAAGATACGCCAGTCCCTTTGCCAAATCCACAAATCCTACCTGGGCGGCTCCGGGCCGGGCGACCACCACGTACCAACCTGGCTTCACCTGCGGCAAATATGGGCGGAAGCATTCCCTCAGCCGCCGTTTGACAAGGTTGCGCATAACGGCGTTGCCAATTTTCTTGCTGATGGAAAAGCCCACCTTCAGCCCCGCACCCCTGGCGTGCAAAAGCACGATGTCCTTACAGGCCGTACTTTTCCCCCGCCGGTATACATACTGGAATTGCTTATTCTTCTGTAGGCGGTAGGTACGCTGCAAGCTGATCCCTTCGTTTCCCGGCGGCTCTTAGCCGGGCCATCACAGCCCTGCGGCAAAACGCCCTTTCATACTGGAAAAGCCCGTACCCACTGTGCACGGTGGCAAGCAACGGGGCGGGCTGAGCCATGCAGGATGCTCTTTGACCACCACAGATCAGACGGTCAGGACCTTGCGTCCCCTGCGGCGGCGTGCGGCCAGAACGCGGCGCCCGTTCTTGGTGGACATACGGGCACGGAAACCGTGCACCTTGCTGCGCTGGCGCTTTTTCGGCTGGTAGGTACGGAACATAAAACAACACTCCTTGTTCTTACACAGTCTTGTATGTGTGACGCGCGCCGCGATTACGCGGAGCAGAATACCACAAAACAGCTATTCTAGTATACTAACCCGATTTTGTCCTGTCAAGAGAAAGTTTCGGTTTTCTCGGATGCCTTTCGCTGTTTACAACCGCCCCCGGGGCCGACCCGGCAGGCTGTGACTGCTTGACAAGCGAGGAAGCCATTGCCATAATGAAACCGATGAACTAGGGGTTGTCCGTTTATTGTATCATTCGCGCCCGGAAGGCATATTCCTGCCCAAGATCATTTAGCCGCGGCTGCTTCCTTTTATATGTTTCCCTTAACAGCCGCCGTCCATCCCGCATATGCCGGAAAATTCCATCGCGCAGACCTAGACGCAAGAGAAATTACATCTAGCACAAGATGACGCCAAATGCAAGGCATCGCTTTACGCTCTTTGATATACTGCCCCCGGAGAGGAGGAGTGCGGCATGGGATGGGTGGAACGGATGAACCAGGCGCTGGACTATATTGAGGAAAACCTGACGGAGGACATTGACTTAAATCAAGTAGCCAGGATCTCCTGCCATTCGCTGTCAAGCCTGCAAAGGATATTCCCCGTCATCGCGGAGGTGCCCCTGTCGGAATACGTAAGGCGGCGCAAGCTCACCATGGCGGCCTTTGAGCTGACTCACAGCGATATCCGTATCGTGGATCTTTCGATAAAGTACGGCTACGATTCCCCGGAAGCCTTTGCCCGGGCTTTCAGCGGTCTGCACGGCGTCACGCCTTCCGCGGCGCGCACGGAGGGAGTGCATTTGAAGGCCTACCCCCGCATTTCTTTTCTACTGACGCTCAGGGGGGATACACCGATGGATTACAGGATCGAAACCAGGGAAGCTTTTGCCGTGTACGGCATTGAGGAGATCTTCACCACCGAAAATCAGGAAAACTTGAAAAAAATACCGTTATTCTGGCAGAAGGCCGTCACCGATGGGCGGGTGGATCAGCTGGCGTCTTCCGTCCCCGCTTCCGGGCCGGATGAGAGTGGCCGGTGCCCGGTAAACGCCCTGTGCAGCTACCGGGAAACAGGCGGGGCCACCTTCCCCTATATGCTTTTTGCTTTTGAGGGGCCAAATAGCAAAACGGAGGGGTACGCCAAAGCCATCATCCCCGCCAGCACCTGGGCCATCTTCCGCAGCGAAACGCTTACGAAGGAAACTACAGCCCAGGTGCTGCAGACGCTGATCCGCAGGGTATACACCGAGTGGCTGCCCAATGCGCCCTATGAACAGGCGGACGGCTTCGATATGGAGATCTACTATGACCAGGGGAACAAGGAGTGGGCGGAATATTGGCTCCGCGTGCAGCCAAAAAAATAAGTGAAGCGTCAAAGCCGCTTGTGCATTTTTGCACAGGCGGCTTTTTCGCGTTTTGCCCGGCGGGATAAACCCGGACCCGTGCGGCGTTATATACAGGAAGCGCGTTTTTTGTCTCATGCGTTTTTACAGAAATTTCTTCGCCATATTGCGACTATTTTGCGTCAATTTTACTGCGTTTCTTTATAATGGTGTTTACAGACGTGCAATATGTGATATACTAAAGCGAATGAATGGATGTGCAAGCCTCGTATGAGACTTTTTCGGTTTTTAGGTCTGCTTTAGGCAGATGCTTCCAAGAAAGGCAGAGGAAGAGTAGGATGACCACCCGCAACCGATATTCCAGCGCCCCTACATACGGGATGCTTAAAAAGCCCGCTCCAAAGAAACAGGCCGCTCCAAAGGCGCCGTTTTTCGGGCCTAATGGCCAGGGGCCTTTTGCTCCCCAGCAGACGCCGCCCACCGGATATGGGCAGGCCGGTGTCATGCAGCCCCAGGGTCAGGGATACGCGCCGCAGCAGCCGGGCGGGTTCGTACCTCCCCAACCTTCTGGCTTTGGGCCTTCCCAGCCTGCAAATTTCACGCCATCCCAACCTGTGGGCTATTCACCGTCCCAGATGATGTATTCCACGCCCGCAGCTTCCTATGCGCCTCAGCCGGGTTTTGCCCCCGCGCAGCAGGGATTTGTCCCTGGGCAGCAGGGATTCGCCCCACAGCAAAACCGCCAGGCCGCGATGCCTGCGCAGCCGGTATTCTATCCGCCCCAGCAGACGTATCCTGTCCCGCCCATGCCGCAAGGATATGGCGCTCGGCTCAAGGCTCGTTCCGGGGACAGCTGGCTCCAAATCTGCCTGCTTGGCGTTTTGCCCATTCTGTTCATTTTGACGCTGTTCATCGCCGCACCGTTTTTGAAGTGGGCATTCATTGTCCTTGCGGTCCTAAGCTTGGGGGCCATGTGGTATAAGCGCTCTTTTGTTTCCAGCGCCAGGACTACTTTATCCCTGGTTTACGGGGCGCTGATCCTGGTGTGCGCCGTATCGCTGATCACGGGCGCTGCACCTCCCGATCGGGCCGCTTCCGCCCGGGGCGGCAACCTGGGCGGCAACAATTCCGGCCTGGCAGCCAGCGGCATCACCCCGTCCCCCTCCCCGCAAAATGTGTTGGCGGCGGGCAGCAATGCGAATAATGGCGGCCAGACTCCCGAGGTCACACCTCCCCCCAGTTCCGGCGAAAACAGCGAGGCCTGGGTCAGGCTGGAACAGTTCTTCAACTTATGGATGCTGGGCAAGAAGAACGACATGCTTAGCTTGGTTCTGCCCAGCTGGGCTTCCCAGCAGGAAACCCCAGCCATTTCCATGTTCCAGGTGCTGGCAAACAGGTCACCGCAGGACTATACCTTTGAAAAGATCTCCGGTGCAGATACGGATTCGTCCCGGACTGTCACCATGACGTCCGTCATCGACAAAAACAATGGCCGTGAGCCGGTTAAGATCCGCTTCAACGTGCTGATGCTAAAAGTCGATGGCCAGTGGTATGTGGATCCCAATACTCTGGTCAGCAATGACGAGGTCAAGGCAGAAGACCAGACTGCAACTTCTGGAACCAACACAGAAGGCAGCAACAGCCAAGGCCAGGGCACGGCCACCCCCAAGCCTACCGCCACCCCCGGCCCCAAGACAAAGCTTTACTATAACAAAGAAGGCGGAACATATTACCACATAGATAAAAATTGCACCAGTGTCAATAAAAAATACCTGCCCCTGACCAACTTCAATTACCAGGACCTGAACAAGTCCACCTTCAAAAATCTAGTGCCATGCCCGGTCTGCCATGCGCCAGAAAGACCTTGATAGGATGGCAGGATAGCAAAAACGCGGCCCCCAATGGGCCGCGTTTTTTTGCCTATACCTTATCTTCTCACTTATAACCGTATTCCAGGAACGCCTTTTCAATGCCGTCTTCCGTGGTGGAAAACCGGATGCCCTGTGCCGCGGCCTTTGCGCAATCCATGCGCAGATCGGGATAAGCATCGGGCGCTTCATTTTCGGGATGAATGAGCTCCGATATACGGGATCCCGCTCCCAGGAGCGTAAACACCCGCTTTGCGGCCTCATATGTGCTCATTTCAGAGCAGCTGCCAAAGTTGTATACCCCCGACGGAGCGTCCATCAACGCCATGATGTTTTCGATCACCTCGTAGACGTAGGTGATCCCCCGGCCGCTGCGGCTGGAAAGGGTAAGCTGCTTACTATGATACAAAGCGCTTTGGCACATTGTAATCAGGTTGCCGCTGGTATAGATATTCCGGGCAGGAAAATCATACATCCAGGTCAGGCGGATGGCGGCATAATCCCGCGTTGCGGCGGCGATGCGCTCCTCCGCCTCCTTTTTATGCCGACCGTAGACGTTGCTGGGCGAAAGCTGCATGTCCTCTTTGTGCGGGCCTTTATCATGGGTCCCGTTGTACGTTTGATCGGTGCTGAAATGGATCAGCTTCGCGCCTGCTGCCTCGCACGCCAGCGCCAGGTTTTCCGGCCCTCGCACGTTCACCTGAAAGGATAGCTCCGGGTCCTTTTCGCAAGCGGGCATCTGAGAGATGGCGGCGCTGTGCATCACGGCCCGGGGCTTTATTTCCTTGAGCATATGGAAACAAGCGTCCCGGTCCGTGATATCAAAATCCCGGTGGGAAAATCCCAATACGGGCTCTTTTTCCGTGTCCTTCAAAAACCGCAAAAGCCTTGAGGCGCAAAAGCCGTTAACGCCGGTCAAGATAAGGGGCCCCTTGCCAGCCATATCCATCGCTTCCTTTGTTCATAGTCCGTCTTTTCATTCGCCAAAAGAATGAAAAGCACCTGCTGTCATTGGCAGACATAAAACGTCTTTGCCATCCCTGACTATATTCAAGGCAAGCTGCATTGTCAACGGTCCGATGGAATTTTCTGCAGGATACGCGTTGTTTTCCTGATATGGGGTTCCCTTTTGGAAAAGAATCGGCTATTATTAGGTCTGACTCACGAAGGAGGCTCCCCATGGAAAAGCAAAAACGGGCCTTGGCCATACACGATATCTCCTGCGTCGGCCGCTGTTCCCTGACAGTGGCGCTTCCCATCCTCTCCTGCGGGGGGCTGGATACGGCTGTGCTGCCCACGGCCATCCTGTCCACCCATACAGGAGGTTTTAAGGGATATACCTACCGGGATCTGACGGAGGACATCCTGCCTATTACCACCCACTGGAAGAGCTTGGGGCTGCAATTTGACGCGTTGTATTCCGGCTTTCTGGGCTCCTATGACCAGATTGATCTGGTGGCAAGGCTCATGGAGGAATTCCACGCGGAAGGCACGTTGCGCCTGGTGGACCCGGTAATGGCCGACAACGGGCAGCTGTACGCCACCTATACCCATGAAATGGCGCAGGGCATGCACAGACTCGTTAGCCGCGCGGATATCGTTACGCCAAATATGACCGAGGCTTGCATACTGCTTGGGCGGGAGTACAAGCCGGAGGGGTTCACAAAAGAAGAGACGGAGGAAATGCTCAAAGGGCTGTGTCAATTGGGTCCCCGGCAGGCGGTATTGACCGGCGTGACCCTTAAGGAAGACCAGCTGGGTGCGGCGGCCTACGATGCGGATACGGATGAAATCTCCTACGCTTTTGAAAAAAGGCATCCCGGTGTCTTCCACGGCACAGGGGATATTTTTGCCAGCGTTCTTTTGTGCGGGCTGATGAACGGGAAAAGCCTCGCTGCCTCCGCAAAGCTGGCGGTGCGCTTCACCCACCGCTGCATACAATACACTTTGGACTCTAATCAGGAACTTCGCTATGGAGTACGCTTCGAGGCCGCGCTGCCCTATTTGATGGAGTTGCTGGCGAGGGATGGGGAGTAAAAAGATTCACGGGAGTTCCGAAGATTTGCTCCATCCGTTGCAAATGGTGTATAAACCTCAAAAAGCCCTATTATACCCCTGATCGATAGGACAAGGATGTGTGGGCGGGGGGCGCCCTGCCCGAGACACCTCTTTCCCTGTGTGGGTGTACTCGCGTCATATCCGCTTCAACTTAATTTTCCTTGGCGGCGGCATGACCCGTGCCATGAATCGTTGACGGTCTTTCGCAGCGGGATTTAGCATATCGTTTATGTCCATATTGATGTTCTGTTCAGTTAATCGGTAAAGTGTAGTCTCTCTGAATCCTCTTGTGTACAAAGGATTTGCTATCAGACGAGGAGTTGTATTGAATGAAAAAAGCTGGAATCCTGGCGCTTTTCTTAATCTGCTTGTCGCTTTTGTTGGGTGCTCTTCCCGCCTTCGCCGAAGAGGCGCGGGATATCACCAAGCAATGTATCATAACGGCGAAGGTTGATAAGGCCGGTCTTAAGAGAGCTTTAGACGGTAACTATGAAACCGGGTTTTCCAGCGGAACTACTATAAACTCGGCGGTGAACGTCGTCCTGCCTAAGGGTGAGGAAGCCCGCGGGCTTTATATCAAGTGGGCGAGCCGGCCCGCCGCCATCCGAATCCAAGTCGAAATGAACGGCAAATTCGAAACAATTGCGTCCTGCAATACGCCTTATCGGTGCGATTACATCCCCCTGCCCGAAGGTGTAACGTCATTCCGTTTTTTACAGGCCGAGAAAGAGCGGGGCCGCATGCACATCGCAGAAATGTATGTTTTTTCACGGGGCGATCTGCCCGATTACGTACAGCGCTGGAATGAGCCCTGTAAGAAGGCGGACTTGCTGGTGATCTCCACCCATCCGGACGACGAACTCATCTTTCTGGGCGGCACAATCCCCTACTACGCGGGCGAACTGGGCAAGGCCGTTCAAGTGGCCTGTCTTGTGCCCGCCACGTCCTACCGCGTGCTGGAGTTCCTGGACGGGCTCTGGCATTGCGGCGTACGTAATTATCCGGCATTTGGCAGGTTCTCGGATCGATACAGCTTCAAACTCGCGGAAGTGCAAAAATCGTGGGGAAAAAGCCAGCTTGATACCTTCATGGTCCGGCTCTACCGCCAGTTCCGGCCCGATGTGGTTGTATCGCAGGATCTAAAGGGTGAATATGGCCATGGAGCACATAAAGCAGTAGCGGACGCTGCCGCCCGCGCCGTCGGTATTGCCGCCAAGGCCAGCTATGACAAGGCCAGCATCAAGAGCTATGGGGTCTGGCAGGTCTCAAAACTGTACCTGCACCTGTATCCGGAGAACCAAGTCAGGATGGACTGGCGCGTGCCGCTCAAGGCGTTCGGCGGTAAGACAGCCTTCGATATTGCCAGCGAGCCCTTTAAATTCCATGTCTCCCAGCAAAAAGACAAATATTTTGTGGAAGACTTCGGCCCATACGACAACTCCATCTTTGGGCTTTATGTTTCCACAGTCGGCGAGGATTTGGCCAAAAACGATTTTTTTGAGAACATCAAATAAAAGTAAATATTCCCACGCTTCATTAAATAAAGAAAACCAAATTGTATCAAGGACGAGGTTGGTATTTAGATATTCGCCTATAGACAAAGCCGCAGGGATGTTTCTTATCCCTGCGGCTTTGATAGTGTTTACCCTTATTGCACGGTTCCAGACAGAATCTGATTCACTACTTGGACAACAAGCTCCGCCACCGACGGTTCGATATCAAGGCTTTGGATATTATCGCCCAGCGTCATCTGCCCTGAATTGCCGATGAACTGATTGATGAAAGCCCGTGCTGCCTCCGGCGTTTTGGCCGCCTTGTTGAAACCTTCGCCGTCCACCACCAGGTATTGGATCACCATGTTCTGGTCAAGCACGGCCGTGACCTTGACTTCACCCCCGATATTTGTACCCCCGTCTCCAAGTTCAAAGACCTTGTAACCGCTCCAGCCGATGCCTGCTATCACTTCATCCAGTGTGTTCTTGTCGACCAGAGCGGCACGGGCCTTATTCAGCTCCTGCTGCGCGTCAGCCGCTTCCTGCTTTGCGGTGTCCCGTTCCGCTTCCGCAGCTGCCTGGGCTGCCAGTGCAGTATCCTTTTCAGCTACAGCCGCTTGTTGGGCCGCCAGCGCGGCATCCCTTTCCGTTACAGCTGCAGCCCGGGCATTCAGCGCAGCGTCTTCGTCAGCCACGGCCTTCTGCTCAGCGTCCTGCGCGGTTTTCAAGGCCTCATTGGCAGCCGCAAGATCAGCCGTCAGCTTATCGTTATCCGCCTTCAAAGTATCCAGTTGTGCCTTGACGCCGCTCAATTCTTCGTCCACGGCAAGGATCTTGTCCTGAGCAGCCTGCAAATCAGCCGGAAGCGCCTCCATGGCGGCCAGCTTGCCTTCGGCTTCTTCCTTTTGAGAAACAGCCTGGGCCAGCTCTTCTTTCAAGGATTCCAGCTCGGTGCGCGCCGCAGCCTCCTGGCTCACGGCTTTGCTTGCGGCGGCCTGCGAGCTCTTTACTTCCGCTGCCAGCTTTTGAAGGTTTGCTTGCGCATTTGCCTTGTCTGTAAGGGCAGCCTGTGTGGCAGCTTCGGCGGTCGCGAGTGCTTCTTCCGCCTTGGCCTTGTCACTCAGGGCGGCTTGGGTGGCGGCTTCGGCGGCCGTGAGCGCTTCTTCTGCCTTGGCCTTTTCGCTCAAAGCGGCCTGAGTGGCGACCTCGGCGGTCTTTACTGCTTCCTCCGCTTTGGCCTTGTCACTTAAGGCGGTCTGGGTGGCGCCGTCGGCGGCCTTTGCCGCGTCTTCCGCCTTGGTTTTATCGCTTTGGGCGGCCGTGAGCGCTTCTTCCGCTTTGGCCTTGTCACTCAAAGCCTGCTGGGCGGCTGTCTCGGCGGTCTTTACGGCTTC
>JAEWAH010000246.1 GCA_023391725.1 Bacillota bacterium
GATTGTGGCTGGCCATCATGCTTATCTGCGGCGTATCACACTTTCAAATCCTATTGCTGGGCGATATCCTGGGCAAGCTCGTTTCCTTGCTGTATGGCCAGTTTTGCTGTAAGAACATTGTTTTTACCAGGCCGCGATTCAAGAAAAATATTTTTCATGATGTATGGCTGAATGTACATGCGGGGATATACATCCTGCTTTCTAATTTATGCGGGCTTCTGATCACGGGCATTGTACAGTTTTTTATTGAGAACAAATGGAATATCGAAACATTCAGCAAGATTTCGCTGACATTTAATATATCAAGAACGCTGATGGTAGTGATCAACACGGTCAGCATTGTGCTATTTCCCATGATAAAGAATACTGATGAGCATGCGTATCCAAGCTTGTATCTGAAGATCCGCAGAACAATCATGCCCGTTCTCATCCCAATACTTCTCATATATTTCCCCTTAAGCGAGATAATGACATTATGGCTTCCCAAATATGCTGTCAGTTTCCGCTATATGGCTTTTCTGCTGCCAATGTGCGTATTTGAAAGCAAATCTTCCCTGTTGGTCGGCACTTTTCTGAAGGCGTTGCGCAAGGAAAGAAAATTGCTTCTTGTAAACGCGGCAGTGGTATGCATAAGCCTGATGCTGTCCGCGGTTACGGTATATCTCCTTGCATCACTGGAGCTCTCGGTATTGCTGATTACGGCGCTGCTCTTTATCAAAGCCGTTATATTGGAAACAGTCGTCTCCAAAACGCTGCACATCTCCGTTGCGCGCGGGGTGGCGGAAGAATTCCTGATGGCCTCTGTTTTTATTGCGTGCGGTTGGTATGCCAAGGCATGGACCGGTGGGGTCATATACCTTGCAGCTTGCGCCGTCTATCTGATCGCAAATCGAAATGTGGTCACGACATGGCGAAGGATTGGCTCCTATTTACTTGGAAAAAGCTGATTTATCACTTGAATACGACCAATACAAGAGGCGGGCATTTGAAAACACTCAAAAGCTCAGGAGTAGGCATATGGGGATTTACGCTTGCGTGGTTCGCCTTCATCATCTTCCTCTCCTCCCAGCCTGGAGAGGCTACGGCTAAGATTAGCCTTGCGTTGGCGCGGTTTCTACTGCGCCTTCTTAATCTGCATGAGAGCCGGTTGGATGCGTTGCACGCGTTTTTGCGCACCACGGCCCACTTCGTGGGCTTTTTCGTTCTGGGCGCGCTCTTATACGCGGCCATGCGAATGACGCGCCAAAAAATGGGAAATATACATTTCTGGGCCGCGGGGATCGTCAGCGTCCTCGGGGTCCTGGATGAGATAAAAAAGGTCTTCATCAGCGGCAGGCACCTAAGCTGGGCGGAGGCCGGGCTGAATGTGATCGGGGCATGGTGCGGGATCATTGCCGCCATGGCGGTGATGGGGTTGATTTCAGCCAGCTCGAAGGCGGGGGCTCCCGATGGAGCGGCTTAGCACTTTCCTCCTCATCCGGCCCTGCGGGGCCGCCTTGGCAAGGCTTTGTTTATCGGTAAAGGAGCGGAAACATGACGACTATCCCATCCCCTTCTACCTTCACCCCCGCAACGCTGTTGATCCTCTGCGCAGGGCAGGGCTCTCCCCAGGGCGCAAGCCATAAGGCGGGAGGGCTGGGCCCCCACGGGGAGCTATTGGTGGACTATTCCATCCACGATGCGTTGGAGGCGGGGTTCAACAAGATCGTCTTTGTGATACGGCGGCACATGGCGCTGGCCTTTCGCGCGCGCTTTGCAAAGCGAATTGCGGGCAGGGCCGAGGTTGCCTTCGCCTGCCAGGAGTTTGATTCGCTGCCGGAAGGCTTTACGCCCCCCAACATGCGGCTTAAGCCCTACGGCACGGTCCACGCGATGCTTTCGGCCAAGGAACTGATCATGGAGCCTTTTGCCCTCATCAACGCGGACGACTACTACGGGAAGGAAGCCTTCCGGCTGATGAAAGCCGCCCTGGCAAAGCTTGCGCCCGAGGGCGAAGCCTGCATGGTGGGATACAGCCTTGAAAACACGGTGTCCGAATATGGACATGTGACCAGGGGCATCTGCCGGGTAAGCGCCGAGGGCCGTTTGATGGGGATCGAGGAGACGAGCTGGATCATCCCCCAAAAGGGCGGCGGGATCATGGATCTGCAGACCCGGCGGGCGCTGGACCCCAAGGCGATGGTCTCCATGAACTTCTGGGGATTCTCGCCCGCCATCTTCCCGCTGGCGCAAGAGCGTTTTGCGGCATATTTGAACTCCCTTGCGCCGGAGGCGCTGAAAGAGGAATATCCCCTGCCCGTTTTCATCGATGAGCTGGTCCGGAATAGCGCGCTGAAGGTTGCGGTGATGCCCACCAATGCCAACTGGTTCGGCTTGACGTATCAATTGGAACGGGCGCGGGTCACCGGCATGCTGAAGGTCCTTCACGATACGGGGGCGTATCCAGCCAGTTTGTAAGAGGGGGACCTCCTTGAGCGGGCGCCTCATCCGTCGCCTTCATCGAAGCCTTTCCACAAATCAAACGGAAATTAAAGTATAGCCGCGTCATTCCGAGGAAGCGAAGCGACCGAAGGAATCCATATGTACTATGAGTTTATGGATTGCTTCGCTTCGCTCGCAATGACGTAACCCGCTCTATCATCGCTTACTCAAATGGAAGGCAAGCTGCTATACTTCGAGGGATGCCCAAGCCTCGGCATCCTTTTTTCAACGCAAAAAATAAAGGAGGAAAAACACATGCGCATATTTTTAAAAATCATGGCCCTGGCCATCGCTGCAACACTTTTGTTTGGTTCCTGCGCCCTGGCGGAGACAGAGGGCTTCAAAAACCCGCTGCTAAACCCGCAGCCCATCAGCGAATACGTGAAGCTGCCCGGCGACGTCATCAACGTCCTGCTGCTGGGCATCGATTTTGGGCATGAGGGGTACTGGGGGAGCGGCAGAAAAATGGAGCTGGCGAACTGCCATACCGACGCGGTGATGGTAGTGGCCGTGGACCTTACAAGAAAGACCGCGGACTTTGTATCACTGCCCCGGGACACCGTGACCTATGTGCCGGGGGTGAAGGGGATCTACAAGCTGAACGCGGCGTTCAACTGCGGGAAGGACATTGAGGATGGGCTCAAAAAGGCCAGCGAGGCGGCCTCCTGGGTGCTGGGGGGCATTAAGATCGATTACTATTTCGCTGTGGATATGAATTCCATGATTGCCATCGGGGACGAGATGGGCGGCGTGGACTTCGAGTTGGAAATGACTTATAAGGGGTATAAAGGGAGAGTATACAGGAAGGCCCTGCAACATCTGGACGGCACCGGCATTACCGATTACCTGCGCGCCAGGAAAAACGCCACCGTGCGCAGC